>JAFZFO010000025.1 GCA_017555845.1 Bacteroidaceae bacterium
AAGTGGAGTTACGTCGAGCAATACGATGTCGCCTACACCGCCCTCGTTGTTGAGGATGGCACCCTGGATAGCTGCACCTACTGCAACAACCTCGTCTGGGTTAACGCCCTTTGATGGAGCCTTACCGAAGAAATCCTCTACTACCTTCTGAACAGCTGGGATGCGTGTAGAACCACCTACGAGGATAACCTCGTCGATATCAGCGTTGTTCAAGCCTGCGTCGCTCATTGCCTTCTTACATGGCTCGAGGCAAGCCTGGATGAGGTTGTGTGCCAATGACTCGAACTTTGCACGTGTCAAAGTCTTTACAAGGTGCTTTGGCATGCCGTTTACAGCAGTGATGTAAGGGAGGTTGATCTCTGTAGATGTTGTTGAAGACAACTCGATCTTTGCCTTCTCGGCAGCCTCCTTAAGGCGCTGCAATGCCATTGGGTCGGCTGTGAGGTCAGCACCCTCCTCAGCCTTGAACTCGCTTGCGAGCCAGTCGATGATTACCTGGTCGAAGTCGTCACCACCAAGGTGTGTGTCACCGTTTGTAGAAAGTACCTCAAATACACCGCCGCCGAACTCAAGGATTGAGATATCGAATGTACCACCACCAAGGTCAAACACTGCAATCTTCATATCCTTGTTTGACTTGTCAACACCATATGCAAGAGCTGCAGCTGTTGGCTCGTTCACGATACGCTTAACCTCGAGACCTGCAATCTGGCCGGCCTCCTTTGTTGCCTGGCGCTGGCTGTCGCTGAAGTATGCAGGAACTGTGATGACAGCCTCTGTAACCTCCTGGCCAAGATACTCCTCGGCAGTCTTCTTCATCTTCTGGAGGATCATTGCCGAAATCTCCTGTGGAGTGTAGAGACGGCCGTCGATGTCAACGCGTGGCATGTTGTTCTCCTCAACTACCTTATAAGGAACGCGTGAAATCTCCTTGCTTACCTGTGCCCAGTTCTCACCCATGAAACGCTTGATCGAGAAGATTGTGCGCTGTGGGTTTGTCACAGCCTGACGCTTTGCAGGGTCACCGATCTTGCGCTCGCCATTGTTGTCGAAAGCGACAATTGATGGAGTGGTGCGCTTGCCCTCGCTGTTTGTGATTACTACAGGCTCGTTGCCCTCAAAAACCGATACACATGAGTTGGTTGTACCCAAGTCAATACCAATAATTTTTCCCATTTTTCTATTGTTTTATTTATTATTAATCGTGTTTACATGCAGCCTGTATTGTGGCCGCTTCTGCTGAATATTAAACAAAGTGCGTGCCAAAGGGTTTTTGAGGATTCTGTTTTGTCATACTCTGCTCTTGTGGCACGATTTTCTGTCAAACGGTGTGTGTTTGTGTGACATTGTGTCATATTTTATGGGTTTTGTCATGTCTGAGAATGCCATTGCTCCTGTTGTTGAAAATGTTTGTATGTATGTTTTTTGAAAAAAGTGGTGAGGTGCGGTGTTTTATCGTTGCATTTATGTTTTTTTTGTATTACTTTTGTGAAAATGTATATTGCGCGGCTTATGCCATGCAATGTGCTTGTAAATGAAACAATAATAATTAGATATTTATCAACTTTTAATCGTTCAGTAAAATGGGAAAAGTTCTGATTATAGGAGCCGGAGGCGTGGCTACTGTTGCGGCACATAAGGTATGCCAGAATACAGAGGTGTTTACCGAAATAATGATTGCCAGTCGTACAAAGAAGAAGTGCGATGCATTGGCTGACGTGCTTAACAAGAAGTACGGAACAAACGTGCAGACAGCGCAGGTGGATGCGGACAGTGTGGAACAGTTAGTGGAACTGCTTGGTTCATACAAACCCGATATCGTGATGAACCTGGCCTTGCCTTATCAGGACCTCACTATCATGGAGGCTTGTCTGCAGACCGGTTGCAACTATTTGGACACCGCCAACTATGAACCCAAGGATGAGGCTCACTTTGAATACAGCTGGCAGTGGGCTTATCGCGAACGTTTCGAGAAAGCCGGTCTTTGCGCCATTCTGGGTTGCGGATTCGACCCGGGTGTAACCAGTGTCTATACAGCTTATGCTGCAAAGCATCACTTCGACGAGATTCATTATCTCGACATCGTTGACTGCAACGCGGGTAACCACCACAAGGCGTTCGCTACCAACTTCAACCCGGAAATCAACATCCGCGAGATTACTCAGAAGGGACTTTACTACGAGAATGGAAAGTATATTGAGACCGAGCCTATGGAGATTCATCAGCCATTGAACTATCCCAACATCGGTCCACGCGAAAGCTATCTTTTGCATCACGAGGAGATTGAAAGTCTTGTAATAAACTTCCCGACCATAAAACGTGCTCGTTTCTGGATGACTTTCGGCCAGCAGTATCTGACCTATTTGGACGTGATCCAGAATATTGGCATGAGCCGCATAGACGAGGTGGAGTACAAGGCACCCAAGGCCGACGGTACCGGCGAAGAGGTGGTAAAGATTGTTCCTTTGCAGTTCCTGAAGGCAGTGCTTCCCAATCCACAGGATTTGGGCGAGAACTACGAGGGTGAGACATCTATCGGTTGCCGCATCCGTGGTATCAAGGATGGCCAGGAGCATACATACTATGTATATAACAACTGTAGCCATGAGGAGGCTTACAAAGAGACCGGTATGCAGGGTGTGAGCTACACAACAGGTGTTCCTGCAATGATTGGTGCAATGATGTACTTGAAAGGTATCTGGAGCAAACCCGGTGTTTGGAACGTAGAGCAGTTCGACCCGGATCCATTCATGGAACAGCTTAACATTCATGGATTGCCTTGGCATGAGGAATTTGATAAGGATTTGGAACTCTAATTTATAAATGAAAATGTAGGGGCGGGGTTTGCCCGCCCTTCAATAAAAAAATAACTAAATGGCAAAGAAAGAAGAACTTGACAACATCGCCGGCAACGAGAAGTTGCGTGCCTTGCAGGCGGCGATGGACAAGATTGAGAAGAACTTCGGCAAGGGTTCTATCATGAAACTTGGCGATGATAATTTTGAGGATGTTGATGTCATTCCGACAGGTTCGGTGGGTCTTAACGCTGCGCTTGGCGTTGGCGGTTATCCACGTGGCCGTATAATCGAGATCTATGGTCCCGAGTCATCTGGTAAGACAACTCTCGCAATCCATGCTATTGCCGAGGCGCAGAAGATGGGCGGCATTGCTGCCATCATTGATGCCGAGCATGCTTTCGACCGTTTCTATGCACAGAAGTTGGGCGTGGATATCGACAACCTTCTGATTTCGCAGCCCGATTGCGGTGAGCAGGCACTTGAGATTGCCGAGCAACTTATCCGTTCATCGGCTATCGATATCATCGTTATCGACTCGGTTGCGGCGCTTACTCCAAAGGCCGAGATTGAGGGCGAGATGGGTGACAACAAGGTGGGCTTGCAGGCGCGCCTCATGTCACAGGCGTTGCGTAAGTTGACATCTGCAATCAGCAAGACAAAGACAACCTGTATCTTCATCAACCAGTTGCGTGAGAAGATTGGCGTGATGTTCGGTAACCCCGAGACAACAACCGGTGGTAACGCTTTGAAGTTCTACTCATCGGTTCGTCTGGATATCCGTCGTGTGAGCCAGTTGAAGGATGGCGAGGATGCTATCGGTAACTCAGTACGCGTGAAGGTAGTCAAGAACAAGGTGGCTCCTCCATTCCGCAAGGCCGAGTTCGACATCATGTTCGGCGAGGGTATCTCACGTACAGGCGAAATCGTTGACTTGGGCGTTCAGTACGGCATCGTCAAGAAGAGCGGCTCGTTCTTCAGCTACAACGACACCAAACTTGCGCAGGGTCGTGACCGCACAAAGGCTCTGATTGCCGACAATCCGGAACTTGCTGAGGAACTCGAGGCAAAGATTGCCGAGGCCATTAAGGGCAACACTGAAATAGTGGCAGAGTAAAAACAATATAAATTTTATACTATGAAGAAGAATCTTTTATTGGCTGCGCTCGCTTTCGTAGGCTTCGGCGCAGTGGCACAGGAGGCTGCTCCTGATTTCACAGTTGTGAAGGAGAACCCTATCACAAGCATCAAAAACCAGAACCAGGCAGGTACTTGCTGGTGCTATTCATCATTGGCATTCATCGAGTCTGAGCTTTTGCGTATGGGTAAGGGCGAGTACGATTTCTCAGAGATGTACATCGTTCACAACACATATCTTGACCGTGCAGACAAGGCTGTCCGCACTCATGGCGATATCTCTTTCTCACAGGGTGGTTCATTCTATGATGTAATCTATGGTATGGAGACATTCGGTCTCGTTCCCGAGGCTGAGATGCGTCCAGGTGTAATGTATGGCAAGGAGCTCAGCGTACACAACGAGCTTTCAGCAGTCAGCGATGCTGTTGTTGCTGCAATAGCAGAGGGCAAGCACCGCAGCTTGCAGGTTAGCCCTGAGGGCCAGCCACTGTGGAAGAAGGCTATCGAGGCTATCCACGATATCTATCTTGGCAAGCGTCCCGAGAAGTTTACATACAATGGCAAGGAGTACACTCCTGCATCATTCTACCAGTCACTCGGTTTGAATGCAGCTGACTACGTTTCTTTGACATCTTACACACACCACCCATTCTACAAGCCTTTCGTTCTTGAGATTCAGGACAACTGGCGTTGGTCACAGTCATACAACCTTCCTATCGATGAGTTGATGGAGGTATTTGACTATGCTATCATGGAGGGTTACACAATTGCTTGGGGTAGCGACGTGAGCGAGGCTGGTTTCGGCCGCGACGGTAAGGCTGTAATGCCAGACAATTCAAAGAAGAATGACCTTCAGGGTTCTGATATGGCTAAGTGGCTCAACCTCAGCGAGGAGGAGAAGAAGAACACTCCTAACCCAACAGAGAAGTGGTGTACACAGGAGGAGCGTCAGATTGCTTATGACAACTGGGAGACAACTGACGACCATGGTATGCAGATCTTCGGTATCGCAAAGGACAAGAACGGTGTAGAGTACTACATGGTAAAGAATTCTTGGGGCGAGGCTGGTGCTTATAAGGGTATCTGGTATGCTTCTAAGGCATTCACACGTTACAAGACCATGAACATCGTTGTTCACAAGAACGCGATTCCAAAGGATATCCGCAAGAAGCTTGGTATCAAGTAATATATCCTTATTTTAATATATATGGCGGCTCACATTTGTGGGCCGCTTTTTTGTTCCCGGTTTAAACGAGTAAATCGAAAAATGTAAAAATAAGTTAAATTTTCTGCTCATAAAATCGCTCTTTTTCTCAATAATTGCACAAATAGGGTTAAAATGTGCAATTATTATGGTAGGCTTGTCTTTTTACAATACTTTTGTTGCAGAAAATTTCAAACACTTATTATGGTTCACTTTTTAAATTACGTTGACGAAGCAATCAAGAAAAATTGGGATAAGCCCGCAGTATCGAATTATGGAGCCAAGACCTATACCTATGGCGAAATGGCTGCATCTATAGAGAAGATGCATCTGCTGTTCGAAAAGTGCGGAATAAAGAAGGGCGACAAGATTGCGCTTTGCGCGAAGAATTCGGCAGAGTGGTGTATCTCGTTCCTGGCAATTGTGTCTTACGATGCAGTGGCAGTTCCTCTTCTGCCCGATTTTCTTCCAAGTAATGTTGCTGATCTTACACGTCTGTCGGGTAGCAGAATGCTTATGCTTGACAATAATATATATGATGCGCTTTCGCGTGAAGGCGTATTGCCACAGTTCGGGTCATTCGAGAATTTCCATGGCCTTGTGGATGTCGTTTCTTTGGATGCTGTGGCCGGTTCATCAAAGGAGCTTGTATGGATGTGCGCCGATGCAAAGAGTGCATTCGCGAGAAAGTTCCCGAGCGGTGTGGCTGCAAAGCATGTGAATTACTGCAAGGATGATGTCGAGAGTCTTGCTCTCATCAGCTATACATCGGGAACAAGCAGTGCTCCCAAGGGTGTGATGCTGCGTGCAAAGTCAATCTCGGGCAATATTGAGGTGGGTCGCCGTCTCATCTGTCAGAAAGAGGATGGTAAGGTTCTCTCAATGCTTCCTTTGGCGCACATCATGGGTCTCTCTTTTGATTTCATCTTTACACTTGCAGGCGGTTGTCACTTGAACATCCTTACAACAAAGCCGACACCGGCGCGTCTGCTTTCGGCATTGGCCGATGTAAAACCTTTCATGTTCATCACTGTACCCTTGCTCATTGAGAAGATTTTCCGTTCAAAGGTAATACCGGTGTTGAAGAAGCCTGCAATGCGTTTCGTGCTTGCAATCCCCGGTTTGCGTTCATTTGTGATAAAGAAGGTGCGTTCAAAGGTGCTCTCTGTCTTTGGCGAGAACATTGAGTATGCCGGTCTTTTTGTCGGCGGTGCGGCCATTGGAAAGGATGTGGATGATGTGATGCAGTTGCTCAAGATACCATACGTGGTTGGCTACGGAATGACCGAGTGCGGTCCGCTCATCAGCTATAAGGGCTGGTCGCATCCGATGATTGGCAACAGCGGTGGTGTAGCAGCTCCAACAATTGAGGCACGCATTGATTCTACGCATCCGGCAAGAATTCCGGGTGAAATCCAGGTTCGTGGCGATGTCGTTACCGAGGGATATTATAATAATCCCGAGGCTACTGCAGCAGCCTTTACAAGCGATGGCTGGTTGAAGACAGGTGATATGGCCATACGTGACCGCAAGGGGCACATCTACATCAAGGGCCGTTGCAAGAACATGATCCTTACCGGTAGCGGACAGAATATCTACCCCGAGGAGATTGAAGAGATGATCAACAGCTTGCCAATGGTTGTGGAGTCGCTGGTTGTCAGCCGCAAGTTCGCCATTGTCGCACTGGTGGTTGTTGACAAGGATGTGGTTGACAGCGATGAGAAACGTGCTGAGGTGGAGCGTCAGGTGTTTGCCTTGAATGCCAAGTTACCTTCATACAGCCAGATCAGTATCTGCGAACAGCGTACCGAGCCTTTTGCAAAGACTCCAAAGCAGAGCATCAAGCGATTCATGTACAATTGATATAACGCAACATACACTTCTTTACGACAATTCCTGAACAGAATGTCGCGGAAAAACATTGGTTCTGTAAAATTTTTTACGGAATCAATGTCTTTTTTATAACACTTTTCTGTATCTTTACAAATTGAGAGAATTATCTTGCGCTGAATAGGACGTTTTTGTATCTGTCTGCGCCATTTTGGCATCTTCAGGCACTTTATAGCACTGTTGGTTGATGAACGGGATGAGTATTGCTTTTGTTGATTAAGATGGTTCTCGCTTTGCAATGAAAAAATAAAAATAATATATATGGGACAGAAATGGAAATATCAACCTCTTACTCAGGAGCAGGGCGACCTGGCCGCAAGGCTGTCGTACGAGCTGGAGCTTAGCCCGGTACTGTGCTCTCTGCTTGTAAAGCGAGGTATCACTTCTGTTGCCGAAGCAAGGAACTTCTTCCGTCCAAAACTGAGCCATCTCCATAATCCGTTCCTCATGAACGACATGGACATTGCCGTCAAACGCCTTAACAAGGCACTCGGCAAGAAAGAGCGTATTCTCGTCTATGGCGATTACGATGTTGACGGTACAACGGCTGTGGCTTTGGTCTATAAGTTTCTGCAACAGTTCTCGTCTAATATCGACTATTACATCCCCGACCGTAATGAGGATGGTTACGGAATCTCCAAGCGCGGTGTCGATTACGCCTATTCTACTGGCGTGAAGCTTATCATCGTGCTCGACTGTGGCATCAAGGCCATTGAGGAAATTGCCTATGCCAAGTCATTGGGAATTGACTTCATTGTGTGTGACCACCATGTCCCCGATGAACAGTTGCCTTGTGCCGTTGCAATCCTGAATCCAAAACTCGATGGTTCCACCTATCCCTATCCGCATCTGTCGGGTTGTGGAGTGGGCTTCAAGTTCATGCAGGCGTTTGCAATGGACAACGGTATTCCTGCCGATCAGCTCTATCCGTTGCTTGACCTTGTCGCTGTGAGCATTGCTTCGGATCTCGTGCCCATCATGGGCGAGAACCGCATACTTGCCTATCATGGCATAAAGCAGCTCAACCACAGTCCAAGTACAGGTCTCAAGGCCATTATCAATGTCTGCGGACTTAATGAGAAGGAGGTCAACATCAATGATATAATCTTCAAGATTGGTCCCCGTATCAATGCTTCGGGACGTGTACAGCAGGGTAAGGTTGCTGTGGATCTGCTCATCGAGAACAACCTGAAGGCTGCCATAGAGATGAGTCATCAGATAAACGAGATGAACGAGGCGCGCAAGGAACTTGACAAGAGCATGACCGAGGAGGCCAACCGCATTGTCGAGGGGCTCGAGAGTTTCGATGAGCGTCGTGCCATTGTAATCTTCAACCCCGATTGGCATCGTGGCGTCATAGGTATCGTTGCATCACGCCTTACCGAGGTTTATCATCGTCCGGCTGTGGTAATTACCTGCACCGGTGACCTGGCAACAGGCTCGGCACGTTCGGTGACAGGTTTTGATGTCTATAAGGCAATGGAGAGCTGTCGCGACCTGCTCGACAACTTCGGAGGTCACACTTATGCTGCAGGCTTCTCGCTCAAGGTCGAGAATATTGAGGCCTTTGCAAAGCGTTTTGAGGAGTTTGTTACCGACAATATCCTGCCCGAGCAGACTGCGCCTGTCATTGAGATAGATGCCGAACTGGAGTTCCAGCAGATAACACGCCGTTTCTTCAACGACCTCAAAAAGTTCGCGCCTCATGGCCCCGAGAATGCCAAGCCCATCTTCTGCACCCGTAATGTGTGCGACTATGGAACAAGCAAGGTCGTAGGCCGTCGCCAAGAGCATATAAAGCTTGAACTTGTCGACAACAAGTCAAACACTATTCTCAATGGTATAGCGTTCGGACAGAGCCGCCAGGCAAAATACATCAAATCCAAACAATCATTCGACATCTGCTACACTCTCGAGGACAATGCCTACAAGCATGGCGAGGTGCAGCTGCAGATAGAGAGCATCAATACAAAGATTACCCGATAATGCGATGAAATATCGCGAAATTCTGAAGACATATTGGGGATACGACGATTTTCGCGGCATTCAGCGTGATATCATCGAAAGCATAGGCCGAGGGAGAGACACCCTCGGCCTTATGCCCACTGGTGGCGGCAAGAGTATAACCTTCCAGGTGCCCACACTTGCCGGCGAAGGCCTGTGCATAGTGGTTACACCGCTCATTGCGCTCATGAAGGATCAGGTTGCCAATCTTCGCAGCCGTGGCATAAAGGCTCTGGCAATATACACCGGAATGAAGACAAGCGAGGTGGTCACTGCGCTCGAGAACTGTATCTTCGGCGATTATAAGTTCCTTTACATTTCGCCCGAGCGTATTGGCTCGGAGCTGTTCCTCAAGAAGATCAGGCGTGTCAACGTGCAGCTGATAACGATTGATGAGGCGCATTGTATCTCGCAGTGGGGACACGATTTCCGTCCGGCATACAGGCGCATTGCCGAGTTGCGTGACATATTCCCCAATGTACCGTTGCTTGCTCTTACTGCCACTGCCACCCCCGAGGTTGTCGATGATATACAGCAGCAGCTCAATTTCCGTGAGAAGAACTGCTTCCGTATGAGCTTCGGACGCAAGAATCTTGCCTATGTGGTGCGTTACACCGAGAACAAGGCTGCTGAACTGTTGCATATATTGAACCGTGTGGCAGGCTCGGCAATAGTGTACACTCTCAACCGCAAGAAGACAAAGGAGGTGTGCGAATTCCTCACTGCCAATGGCGTTACGGCCGAATATTACCATGCCGGTCTCTCGCCCGAGAGCAAGGATGCTAAAGAAGAGGCGTGGAAGACGGGCAAGGCGCGTGTAATGGTCTCTACCAATGCCTTTGGTATGGGTATAGACAAACCCGATGTACGCCTTGTCGTGCACATTGATCTGCCGAGCTCAATAGAGGCCTATTTCCAAGAGGCTGGCCGTGCTGGCCGCGATGGCGAGAAGGCCTATGCCGTAACGCTTTTCAGCCGCATCGACAAGCAGATTGTATCGCGTCGTCTCTCGGATAATTATCCCCCGCAGGATTTCATCCGCGAGATCTACGATGAGATATGCTACTACTATAATATGGCATTGGGCGATGGTCTGGACTGCACTTTTGAATTCTCGCTGGGCGATTTCTGCAAGAAATACCATCGTCCCACGCTGCAGACCGACAGCGCATTGCGCCTGCTTACCCGAATGGGCTACATCGAGTATGTCGAGGAGATGGAATACGCTTCGCGTGTACGTTTTATTGTCGACAAGGACTCGCTCTACCGTTTCAAGGGTCTGCCTGCCGATTACGAGACATTGATAAATGCCATACTCCGCAACTACAGCGGCCTTTTCAATGATTTCGCATTCATTGACGAGCGCTATCTGTCGCGTGTGACAAAGCTTTCGCGCCACCGTATGTATGAGATTCTTGTGTCGCTTCACAGCAAGCGTCTCATCCATTATGCACCGTCCAAGAAGTGCCCCATAATAACATTTACCCGCTATCGTGTCCTTGGCAGCGAACTGCGTTTTGAGCATGCTGTCTACGATGAACGCAAGGCAATCTTCGGCGACAGGCTGAATGCCATTATAAAGTACGCTACAGCCACCGATAAATGCCGCAGTGCCATGTTGCTTGAATATTTCGGCGAGAAGGATGGCGGTGTCTGCGGTTGTTGCGATGTCTGTGCCGACGAGCGTGCGCGTGATGCAGCTGAACGGCCACAACCATCCATTCAAGGAATAATGCAACTGCTTGCCGATGGGGAACTGCACGCACTTGAAGAACTTGACTCTTTGGGGCTGACCCGCGCAGAGATGAAAGTCATGCTGCGTGAACTGTGCGATGAGGAGAAGATAACCATAAACGGAGACAAAATAAAACTGAACAGATAAATATAAACTATGATAACATTCCTTTTGTGCCTTGCGGCACTCGTGATCTCATATTTCACTTATGGCAAATACCTTGAAAAGACCTGTGGAATAAAGCCCTCGAATCCAGTGCCGTCGCAGACAATGTATGATGGTGTCGATTATATGCCGTTGCCACGATGGAAGGTATTCCTTATACAGTTGCTCAACATTGCCGGTCTCGGTCCAATCTTCGGAGCGTTGCTTGGTGCTGCCTATGGCCCTGTGGCTTTCTTGTGGATAACGCTTGGTGGAATATTCATGGGAGCAATGCACGATTTTGTTGCCGGCGTAATCTCGTTGAAGAACAATGGCCTTAGCCTGCCCGAAATCATTGGCAAGTATCTTGGCGGTGGAACAAAAGTATTCATGCGACTGTTCTCGTTGTTGCTGATGGTGCTTGTGGGAGCGGTGTTCATGTCGCAACCGGCAGTGCTCATTGCGTCCAACATCTCATTGCCCTCACTCGAAGCCGTTGCTTTCGGTACAACGACATGGGAACTCTTTGCCGTGCTTGCAGTAATACTTGTCTATTACATACTTGCAACACTGTTGCCCATAGACAAGATAATAGGCCGTTTCTACCCATTGTTTGGTGTGGCATTGCTTGTGATGGCATTGAGCATCCTTTTCATCCTGTTGACAAAAAGCGATGTCTATCCTATCCCCGAACTCACTTCGCTTGACAATTGCATTGCCGACCCGCAGAAGTTCCCTATAGTGCCAATGCTCTTTACAACCATTGCATGCGGCGCCTTGTCGGGCTTCCATGCAACACAGTCGCCAATGATGGCACGTTGCATGACCAATGAGAAACAGGCGCGCAGCATATTCTATGGTGCGATGATTGCCGAGAGTATCATTGCGCTCATCTGGGCTGCCATAGGCATGGCGTTCTGGGGTGGAGCAAAGGGGCTTAACGCTGCCATTGCCGAGTATGGTGGCAGTGCGGCGAAGATGGTCGATGTCATAACCGAAACAACGCTTGGCCCTGTTGTGGCAGCGTGTGTGCTTGTAGGTGTTGTTGGCTGTGCCGTCACTTCAGGCGATACCGCTTTCCGTTGTGCAAGGCTCATAGTCTCGGATATGTTCGGCATTTCACAAAAGAGTCTGATTAAAAGAGTTCTTGTATCGTTGCCATTGTTTGCCGTGGCACTTTTCATCATCTTTGCCTTGCCATTCCAGACAATATGGAGCTATTTCGCGTGGTGTAACCAGACACTTGCCGTGCTCACATTGTGGTGCATAACAGTCTATCTGTTCCGCGAGAAGAAACCTGTGATGATAGGTATGTTGCCGGCGTTGATAATGACATATGTATGTTCATCGTATGTCTTTATCTCTCCAATGATGTGCGGAATGGAAAACCGTGCGTTGGCATATATCCTTGGCGGTGTGCTCACGCTCATCATCTCGGCTGCAGTGCATTTCAAGGCGCGCAAAGGTTAACACTATTTTCATTGCCCCCTGTAAATTCCAGGGCATAAAAAATGACATCAACTTCATTGAAGTTGATGTCATTTTTTATTGTTATAGTGTTATCAGTTCTTTGCAGCCTCCTTGCGCATCTTCTCAGCTTCCTTGTTCTGCTTCTCGATCTTCTTAGCCTGCTTCTTTGCTGCTTTCTCAGCCTCCTTGGCAGCCTTAGCCTCTGCCTTTGCATCAGCCTTGTTGCCTGCAGCCTTCTCGCCTGCAGCCTTAAATGCAGCCTTCTCGCCTGCGCCCTTAGCACCTGCACCCTTTGGACCAGCTGGGTTGATTGTGCCCTTGGCACCAGCACCCTTTACAGCAGCCTTACCTGGAGCAGCCTTTGCGCCAGCAGCCTTAGGACCTGCGAGGTCTACAGCCTCTTTTGCGCCTGCAGCCTTAGGACCTGCCAACTTGATAGCCTCCTTAGGACCTGCCTCTCTCTTTGCAGCCTTCTCACAAGCCT
The DNA here is from genome assembly GCA_017555845.1 of Bacteroidaceae bacterium. Lineage (GTDB taxonomy): Bacteria > Bacteroidota > Bacteroidia > Bacteroidales > Bacteroidaceae > HGM04593. The sequence continues at coordinate 12,864 of JAFZFO010000025.1, forward strand.
CTTTCTTTGCAGCCTTCTTGCCTGCACCCTTTGGACCAGCTGGGTTGATTGTACCCTTAGCACCAGCACCCTTAACTGCAGCCTTCTCGCCAGCAGCCTTTGGACCTGCAAGTTTAACAGCCTCTTTTGCGCCTGCGCCCTTAACGGCAGCCTTCTCGCCTGCAGCAGCGTTTACGCACTTTTCACACTTAACATTCTTCTCGCTAACCTCCTGAGCATTAACTGTTGCACCAAAAGCAACAACCAATGCAAACATCAAAAATTTAACTTTCATCGTATATATATATTGTAAAAAAAAGAATTTTTCGCCCGATGTGAATGACCACTATTTGATGGAAATTCTGACGTTTTCCTGAAACGGAGCGCGAAATTACAATTTTTTAACAATACGGCAAAGCTATTTCAGTGAAAAAATGTATAAACGATGCAAAAAAATGCAGAAAGTGCTCTTTGAGTGGTGGAAACCAACACTTTACTTGCTCCACTTGCCGCGTGTAAAGTCGGGAATTTCAACCGGCGTGCCCCCATTATTGGCCGATGTGTCGGTCAATTCAACAAGGCAACTCCAGAGTGCGGCGTCGTAAACATTCATGTCAAGCGGCAGGCCGTTGCGCAGGCAGTGTATTAGACGGCAATCCATGGCATAGTCTATCCAACGGCGGCCACAAAGTTCGGTGCCGCGTTCTTTATATTCAGCAACAAACGGGTGTCTGTACTTCTCTACTATCTCATCGCAAGCATTGCCTGTTATGATATTTTCGCTGTCCGGGGCGAAGGCATACATTGGAACGGGGTATTTCTGTGCAAATCCCTCTGTTCCGCTCACAAGGAACGAGCGGCTGTAGGGGCGTGGCAATGAGATACAGTGCTGTACAAGTATGGTCTTTCCCTTTTCGGTTGTTATGAGCGAGCTGTTCATTGTGCCGTTGAGGCCGTTCTTGTCGCCAACGCGCATTGATGAAACCGAGACAATGCTTTTCATCCTGTCGCCACGGTTGATGTCCATAGCCAATGCTATGGGACCCAGGCCATGCGTGGGGTAGGGGTTGCCGTTATGCTTACCCATGAACTCTACCTGCCAATTGCTCCATTTACGCTCGCCGTTGTCGTTCGACGATATGCGTTCGCGCAGGTCGTGCAGGTATGAGCCCTCGGCGTGAATGATATCGCCAAGAACGCCCTGCTGTGCCATGTTGATGGTGCATAGCTCGAATTCATCGTAGCAGCAGTTCTCCAACATGATGCAGTGGCGCTGTGTCTGCTCGGCAGTGTCAACAAGTCTCCAACAGTCGGTTATGGTTGTTGCGGCCGGCACTTCGGTTGCCACATGTTTGCCTTGCTGCATGGCATAGACGGCAATGTCGGCATGACTTGCCCAATCGGTGCATATATAGACAAGATCAATGTAGGGTAACTCACAAAGCTGTTTCCAACCATCCTTGCCGGTAAATGTCGCAGGCGCTGTGTGTCCAGACTCCGTGACGATGGCTGCAGCTTCGTTGATGTTCTCATCGACAAGGTCACACAAAGCAACAACCTTGCAGCCGTCGATGTGCATCATGCGGTGCACGGCACGCTTTGCACGCACACCAAGCCCCACGAAACCTATCCTTACGCATTCGATAGGTTCGCATCGCAGTTGCATAGCGCAGTTGTATGTGTTGTTGCTTTTGTCCATTGTTTCTTGTTTGCTTTTGCAAAATAACAAAAAATGTATCAAACCTCAAAGCAAGCTTTCTGCTTTAACCACACTTCGTGTGCTTGAACCTGCTCTATTAAAGGTTCCTCAATTTCTCTTTTGCAATCTTGTTTCCGGCTCTTGCAGCTTCGTAGTAGAGCTCTTTTGCAATGTGCTTGTCGCGCGACACGCACTTGCCCTCCATGTAGTAGTCTGCTACACGCCTTGTGCCCTCGTGGTTGCGTGCCAGGTGTAAGGCCTGTGCATACTTGTATGCCTCGTTATATCTCTTTTGGCTGTCAAGCCTGTCGAACACATATATCATAGCCTTTTCGTTGCCCAAGTCGGCAGCCTCTTTCATGTAACTGTACGCATCCTCTCCTTCGGCAATCAGCAGCTCGGCATACTCGTACATTGCATTGCGCTCTTTCAGCTCGGCTGCGCGGCTCAGCAGTTCACGGCTCTTTACATTGTCAATGGCAACATTCTTGCCTTCGCGGTAGCGGTGTGCCATCTCATACAACGCACGGGGTTCCTCATTTGCCGCGGCTGTCTCGTACCAATGGTGCGCGAGCGAGTCGTTGCGCTCAAGTATATTACCCTTCTCGAATTCCATTGCAAGGTCATATTGTGCAGTGCCATATCCCAGCTTTGCTGCCTCGAACAGGAACTTCATCGCTGCTGCGTGGTCTGTCTTCAAACCTTTGCCGTCGCGGTAGCATAGTGAAACATAATATAACGATGGCGCGTACTTGTACTGTACAAGTTCTGCAAAAATGGTTATGGCATCCCTGTAGTTGCCCTTGTTGAAGTATATGACGCCTTTCTCATGCTCCCACGCACATGCAGCTTCTTCCTCCGGGCTCAAAGTATTCACTTTCTGCTCGTTCTTCTGTTGCGCCTGTGGTTGGGCGTTCTTTTTTTCGCTCGCTCCATTGAGCCTTGTGGTTGTTATTGCATCGTTGCTGTAGATTGATGTTCCGTTTCGTCCTGCTACATCAACCACAATGTTGCTGCAGTTATTTGTGTTGTACAGTTCAATTACAGCCTCGCCATTGTCGTTGATCTCAATCTTTGGAACCCAGATGAGCGTACGGCGGTAGTCGTCCTGTCGTGGCTGCATCTTGCTGTAGTCGGGCGAGTAGAACTGTTTGCTCTCGCTGTATCCCTGTACTGATGTGTAGCGCAAAGAACTGCCTGTGGCTGCAAATTCTGGAACGAGCGTTCCCTCTCTCTCCTCTTTGGTATAAGGAATGAGACAGGCCACATAGTTGGGGTTCATCGGGTAGTTTATGCCACCACCGCCGGCATTCCTCAATGCGCTGTCGAAACGGTGTCCATCCGGGCAACCGTCAATGCCGTTGCCGGCAAAAAGGTACATCTGTGACAGGAAACCGAGATAGAATTTCTGCATAGCCAACTTGTTGTCGAGCATATTCGAGAGCGGTGCCCAGTAAGTGTCGCGGTTCTCAAACTGCTCGCGGGTCTTGGAATCACTGCGTATTACAATCTCCTTGAAATTGGTCATCTTGTCAGCATCGGGCAGTCCGCGCAAGTACTCCCTGTCGGGTTGTGGCACGGTGTAGGGGCTGTATTCGCCAAGCACCACCATCAGTTGCACCCAGTATGCCCAGTTGTAGTTGTGGCGTTTCATGGCACTTGTCACCACATCGGCCGCCGTGAGCACGTGGTCATACTCCTGCTTCTTGGTAATTGGGAAAGCATCCGTGCCAAGTCGCATGTTGCCAATATATTTTGTCGCTGTACGTCCGGTGTCAGCAATCGATATTATCTGGCCGATATCGTGGACAATTGTCCTTACACCCAGGATCTGGCTTTCGCCATCCTGAACCTCCGGTGTCTCGTATACAATGGCATCGTTCTTAATGTTGTTGTATATCTCATCCTCATAGGTGTTGAACTGGTCAAGGAATGTCACATCCTGGGCATACTCCCACTCGTCGAGGTAGTTGAAACGCATCTCGCTGTGTGGCGGGCGCTCGTTTATTTCCTTCTTGCGTTTCTCCACAACATCCACCGATGAAAGCATATACTCGAACGGGTTCATCCTTACAAGGCTGTCGGCAGTGCTCTTTGCCATGGCCTCGCCAAGGTGGCGCTCCCAGTAGTCATAGAGACGGAAATCGGGCGAGTAGTAGCGGTCGAGTGCAAACTGGTACGATATGTACTCGCTGTGCTTGAATGTTGTCTGTGGGCGCAACGATGCTATGCGTGTTCCATAGAAATCGTCGAACTCAATCATGAAACCACCGGTGCTGTCAGTGCGGAATGTAGATGTTTTGACCCTTCCGCTGTCGCCTTCAATGTCCACACGTGTGAGGTTGTATGTCTGCGGTGTGAGTATCGCATTGCCATAGCTGCCTATCTCGTTGCTTGAACGTTTCTGGTAGAACTTTCCTATGAGCGATATGCCGCGCTCGATAGGTCGCATATCCTCAATCTTGCTGCGTGTGAGCATGTGCCAGTTGTATGATGTCCAGCCGTGTGTGAGCATCAGCAGGTCGAGCTGCTCCTTGCGTTTACTGTTGCTGTTGTCAAAATATTGTGCTGCATTTGGAATGTATCCCTTCAGCTCGGAGCCGAGCAGCAGATAGCTGTACATGTTGTGGCTATACGATGTTGTCTGTCGGCCAATGGCATCCATTGCGGTGAGCGACAGGCTTGCATCCTGTGGAATGGGCTTGCCGTCGTCGCGCGCAACCTTCAATGTTATCTTCTCTCCGGGTTTGGGCGACAGGTTATGCGCGTGGTAGCCGTTGGCTGTAATGTTCAGCTTCACGGTCTCACGGTCGCTTGCCGCCATAGCGTCATGGGTAACGAAGAACTGTCTTTCGGCAAGCGGTGTGTGCTCGTTGGCATAGAGTACCACACGGTTCACGCCCTCGGGCAGTTCCTGTTTCGCTATGGTGTAGCTCATGCTCCTGTTGGCCGAGCTGAATTTCTTGAAGTAACCCATTGCACCACGGTACAGTATTACCACGCCAAGTTCGCAATCCTCTTTCAGGTTGTTGGTGGCTGTGATTGTGATGTTCTCGCCATCTTCGGCAATGCTCATTACCACACCCTCCTTGCTTATCTCGGGCAGGCCGAACTTGTGTTTCTTTGTTTTGCCATCCTCGTTGGTCATCGTAACCTCGGCACGGTATTTCGCATTTGCCTTTGGAGTCATTTCGAACACACCCTTACCCTCGTGTACCGGTGTGCATTCGAGCAGTTTCATGTCGTTCTCGAATATCGTAATCTTCTCCTCGCCAAAGTGTCCGTCATTTCCACGCAACTCAAAGGCAACCTTGCTCTTTATTCCGTCAACAAGATGTCCGCTCTCGGGGAAAAAGTCAAGTGTCGCTTCGGGCAGCTCAGCGCTTATCCACTGTCCGCGCTCGTTGTATCCTCTGCGACGGTCGAGCATGTTCTTGAAATCCCAATTGTCGGCATTTACCTTGTCAAATACAGGGAATACACGTGTAAATACAGCATCCTTGCCCCAGTTGAGCATGTAACGGGTATAGGCACGGACCTCATAATATCCCGACAGCAGCAACGGGTTCAGTTCGAACTCACCGTGGCATGTACCGTCATCATCGAGCTTGTATTTCTTTGTCTCCACCACATAACCCTCGGGAGCAACAAGCTCCACATACAGCACCTTGCTCAATGTGCTTGGACGGTCGTTTGTGCCGAATGTGGTGTAGGCCTTGAACCACATTGTCTCGCCCAAGTAGTAGGCTGTGTTGTCAAAGTGCAGGAACACGCGCTCCTGTTGCATTACGCGGCCCACCTGTATGGCTCTGTAGGCAATGCTGTCGATGCTGCTTTGCGCCATTGTTGCAACGCAACATAATGTGGCGATAAGATATGTTGTAACTCTTTTTAGCATAACAAGTTCAATTGTTCATATTTGTCTGCTAAAATACAAAAAAAAGTGCAAATGCCTGTTGCACTTGCACTTTTTAATGAATTTTTAGGTTTTACCTTATCTTACTGTCTGTAAAGTATTACTTGACAAGTACCACTGCGCTTCGCGCGAACTGCTTTGCGTTCGTTTAGAAGCATCAAGTGAACTTGTGCTTCACTCACTTAACCAGCACTTTCTTGCCATCAATGATGTAGATACCCTTGACAGGCTCTGCGACCTTGCGGCCTGTGAGGTCGTAGATAGCTTTCACCTCTCCGTTTTCAGCTTTCACCTCCTCTACGCCTGTTGGGTCATTGAGATAGTATGTGCAGATGATTGCCTCGTTAGTTGCACCCTGTGCTGTTACAACAGCGCCGGCCTCAATAGAGAGCTTATATGTACCGTTTGCAAGAGCCTCGTTCACGGTGATGATGAGCTGTGTCTCATCGTCTGGGTTGATGCTTGCCGATACTACATTTACAACGTTCTCATCAGCTCTGTTCATCTTGCTCTTTGCAATAGGAGCTACATTGATGCTCTTCACGCCTTCAATAGCAATCTTGTTTCTTGCAGGAGCCTTTGCTGGTGCTGCAGCAGCCTCTGCAGGAGTCCATGTGAGCGAGTTGAAATAGGTGAGTGTTCCCAATTCAGGAGCATAGAACATAAACGAATCTGCAGTATTTTCATTTTCTGCTGAATTTTCGAACACGATATTGCCATCAACAATGTTACCAATGAGCTTGCCATTGAAAATTTCCATTCTCATGCTATTTGTCAGAAGCAGTGCACTCTGATATGAAGCGCCCTCATAGTAGAAATCTCCTACTTGCTGTGTTGGGAGAGTGATGCTGCCATCCTCGCTGTTGTAGAGCATGATGAATGAGTCATCATAACCGTATGCAGGGTCATAATCTGCAAAATTCTTGCAAAGCAAAGCCGGTGTACCCTGATAATCGATAACCTCAACTGTACCTGTTGCATAGTAGGTCATCTCGTCATAACCTGGATATAAGCTTGCCATCTTCCAGCTGCCAGCGTATGCCTCGATAGGAGTTACGTCTGCATTTTCCTCAACAGCAACAAGGCTTATGCTCTTTGTCTCGTCGAGTGTAACAGGTGCGTTGAATGTAACTACAATCTGCTCAAGTTTATCAACTGTCTCGCCGTCGGCAGGAGTGATGCTTACAACCTCAAGTGGTTCAACCACTGGTGCCAACATTGCCAAAGCCTCTGTAGCATCGAAACTGCCAACCTCAGTGATTGTGAACCAAGCACCATCGTCCCAACCGTCACTTGAGCTGTGTGATGTCAATGTGGTCTGGATACAAGTGTTACGCTCTGCGTTTGAACACCAGCCGGGAGAAGCTGTCATATAGTGTGTACCATTAAGCATAAGAGCGAAAGTGCTCTCTGTTACAGGCTCAACAACAACGTAGTCATAAGGAGCCTCGTCGGTCAACTTGTTTACCTTACCGTTCTTTGCAACGAACTTCTTCTCGCTTACGCTGTAGAGATAGAAACTGCCCTCGTATGATACGAATGCAAACTGCTGTCTGGGGTCTGTGATGTCTCTTGCAATGCTGTGGCAATCCTGTGCGCTGTTGTATGTAACACCGCACATATCAACCATTGAAGCGCCTTCACCTGCAAACATACCACCACGGCCAAGGTCCGAAGATACGATTGTATAGACGCGGTTGTTGCTCAACTGGTCAACCGATGTGATTACAGTAGGTTCGATAGGCTCACCCTCGACATCCTCGATGCGGATTGCCGATGTAAAGTTCTCATTGTAATAGGGATCGCCTGCACCGTCAAATGTCTGTGCAGAGTGCTTAACAACGATAGGACCGTAAGAATCTATGTTCTTGCCGTTGTCATAACCTCTCCAACCGTCCATCTGAATGAGACCGAAGAGGGCTTCGTTTGTAGCAGCCACATTACCGCCAGAAAGAATCTTGTTTACGTTGAACTTTGTTACATTAGAAGATTCAGCCTCGAGACCTGTAAGGCTCTCGCCGTCCAACCAGCTCTTGCCACCAAGTGTGGGGTAAGCAAGATAGTAAGCGCCGTCGGCTGTCTTGAACTGGAACTTGTAGTCGGCTGTCTCATCGTACTCACAAACAAACTGAGCAGCCTCGGGAAGAGCTTCCTCGCCGCGTGCTGCTACAGCAAGCGTACCGTTGTTGTTGTAGATGTAGTACTCATTCTCGCCCCAAACAGCTGTGAAGGTATACACCTTACCTGCCTCGGGAAGAATGATTTCAGTTTCGGCATAGTAAGCATCAAGTGCTACAGAGAGGACGCTACCTGCTGCAGCAGTGGGGTTTGCCTCGGCTGCTGCCAATGCAGCCTTGAGTGCTGCACGTGCCTCGTTTGCGGGTGTACCTACGCCCTTATAAGCAAGAACTGCCTTTGCGTCTTCGATAAGGGCCTTTGTCTCCTCGCTCTCTTCCTCGTCGGTGTCGGGGAGAGCAGCGTTGCCGCTTATGCTGTAAGCACCGTCGGTAATCTGCTCAAGAGTGTAGTTCTTGTAAACAATGGTATAGTCGGCACCGTATGTGCTCTCCTCGTAAAGGAATGCGATTGTTGAGTCGCTCTGTATACACATTGTAGAGTAAGCCGAACCCATATATGATGACTGGTGACGGCCGTCCCAATCCTTAGCAAAGTTTGCAGGTGTATTGTAGTCAAGCTTAGATGCGAGCTCTTTGTAGTAGATACCTACGTTTGTACGTCCGCTACCGAGGGGAACAGACTGCAATGCAATCCATACATTTTCGCCATCCTCGTTACGTACGGCGGGTACCATCAAAATCTCACCGTTTGTTGAGTTACCCAAAGCCACAACACCATTGTTGCTTGCGTTTGATGTAGCACGTGTGCCCCAAGAACCTGTAGCTGCTTCCTTGTCGGTAAATGTGAAGATGTTGAAGTCGCGGCCACCGCTGATACGTGAGCTGATAACCACGTTGCCGTTGGGAAGCTCCTCAACCTTAGGCTCGTCGCCGCCGCTGGGGATAGCAGCTGTGTTTACACCACCAAGAACATCCCAAGTGCCACCAAAGTCGTCGCTATAGAGCACGAAGTTGGTATATACACCGTTCTTGTTCTTCAACAATACAGCGCAGTAGAGACGGTAGTAGTCGTTAACCTTAACGTAACGGCTCTGGTGAATCTTACCTGAACCAACGAACATAGCCATTACAGGACCGTGGTTGCTGTTGTCCCACTTAGAGTAGATAGCCTCGGCAATATCATCGGGCGCACTCCAGGTTGCACCGTTATCGTCGCTGTAGAAACGGGCGATATTCTGGTGATGGCTGCGTGTACCGCTCTGGAATGTAATGTCACCAGCACAGCTGAGCATAAGCACGCGGTCGCTCTCGCGGTCGGCAACGATAGCTGCGTCACCGAAACCTACGTACATCTTGTCGGCAGAACCGTAACCTTTACCTTCGATGATAGTCTTTATATCACCCCAGTTTGCACCGTTGTCCTCACTAATACGTGCGTGAAGGTCGATACGGCCGTAACCGATATCGGCACCGCAGTGACGGTAGTCGGAAACAGCGATAAGGTTACCGTTCTTTGCCGTTGTGATAGCAGGGATACGATAGGGGATACCGCCCTTCTTTGTTACGAAGATATCAACAGAAGGCTCAACAACGGGAGCTTTACGTACAATCTTGACGGTGAAGTTAGATGTATTCGCAAACATATTGCTACCCGATGTTACATCGAATGTGAGTACGGGGTTCTCGTCGCTGTTCTCAACCGATACTGTTGCAGCCTCGCTTGAGTTTGCTGTGACAGCGCTACCTCCATTGGGAGTTACGGTTACGTCGGCTGTGCCTGAGCTTACAAAGTCGAAGCTATAGCCTGCTACAACATAATCATCATCCTCGATAGAGAGTGAGTATGTTGCAACGTGAACGCCATTTACTGTTGCATTTGCAAGGCAGGTGAAGAACTGAAGGTCGCCGTTGTCGTTGTAGCCGGCGATGTTCTTGCGGTTCTGTGTCTCGCTCAAGCATACGTGGGGAACAGCTGTAGACTTCCAACCCGATGCCCAAGTACCGGCAGCGTTAGTCTCGGTCCACTCTCCGGCAAGAGCTGTTACCGAGTACTCGGCCTGTCCCAAACGGATATTGAGTGTAGAACCGGCGTCGGCACCACCATTCCAGAATGCGAGCTTGTTGTCACGGTTGTTAACCTTGTTCGAGCTGTAGCCCTTCTCGTACATATAGAAATATGTATCGCCTGAGCCAAGGTCGCTCGATGTGGTGAACTGCCACATATCGGTGTAACCCGAGGGAAGTGCCTCTGCATCTACAAGGATGGGGTAAGACGAAGCACCAGTGTTGCCAAGCATTGCTGTGGGAGCTGCAAGAACCTTTGTAGCGCCTGCCTGCTTGTTGTAGAGCTTGTAACCATTGGTGTTGTCACCTACGAATGCCCAGAGCTGTGCATCGGCATTTACATCCGATTTTACATCCTCAAGAGCAATGTGGTCGGCTGTACCGTGGTCGGCAATAACAAAGCCGTTGCCTGCAATCTGCAATGTGTACCAGGGTGTACCTTTTGCAAACTGTCCGTCAACAACTGTTGTTGTGCCGAAAAGCTTAACAACCTCTGTCTCAGCCTCATTGTTCTGCAACATTTCGATAGCAGCAGTGGGGTCGAAATCGGCAGCCTCCACAAATTTCACCATATTACCAGCGTCCATTGTGCTCCAACTGTCGATAGTCATCTGGTTGCTGCCACCCAAGTTGATATAGCTGTCTGCTATACCTTTGAAGTTTACTCTCACGCGCTCGCCGTCGCCTGCATCGGCAAACTCAAGGGCATCGCCCGCGCCCTTTACCAATGTACGGTCGCGCTTGATGAACTTGTTGGCGTGCACGCTGAACAGATAATAGTTCTCATTGTCTACAGTCAACACTGCAAACTGATTTTGAGTGTTGGTAGCATCGACATTGGTGCCAAGGTTTGCATCGTTTGTCGAGCAGAATTGGCTGCCGTCTGCCTTAACCGACCAACCGCCACGCTCAGTAGTAGATACTGTGTAGCATTTGTTGGGGTTGAAATCGGAAAGCTTGATGATGCCTTCCGCCATTGTTGTTGTTACGAAAGCAAACAACAACGATAAGAAAATGGAAATTTTTCTCATAAGTTTGGTTAGTTAAGTTTATAAAAAGAATTAAGAAAATCCGTGTTTTGCCTTGTGGGCCATAATTTCTGCTAAAATAACTAAAATATATACAACAACAAACGGTTTTTTCATTTTGTTTCTTGTAACCCTTTGCTTTTTGTATCAGTCAGTTGCAGACAAGGATTCCAAATGAAAAAGCAGCGCGCCAGACTGGCGCGCTGCTGTCGATCTTTCTATGTCTATGTTGTTATTTGACCAAAACCTTTTTACCGTCTATGATGTAGATGCCGGGTGCGGAAATCTCGTTCAACCTGCGACCGCTGAGGTCATAAAAACCTTTAACCTTTTCCCATTCCCCTTTAACTTCTTCTATGCCGGTGGTGTCTTCAACCTCTTCCAGTACCCACAATTCTGCTGCGCTGAAAGGTGCATCGCAATATGGGTAGTAGCTGTTGGCGTTACCGTCAACAGGGCCAACCTTGAAATACTGTGTTCCGTTCATGATGTAGAACTCGGTGTCGTTCTTGTAATCGATGCCAAGGGCTGTCTTCTCGCCTGTGTTGCTTGCATCGATGTTCCACTGGCGGCACACGATGTAATAACCTTCGGCCGATACAAGATAAACCTTGTCATTGCCTGCATCCTCTATTGTGAATATCTGCTTCTCGCTCTCGGCATATTCGGCAATACCAACCGAACCCTTTGGACCTGTTGCATTGTTGGCATTGTAGGCCTCGATGTTCAGGTACTTGTTCTGTGAAACAGACTTGATGCGGTATTGTGTACCCTGTTCTACAACCTTCTCCAGCAGGAGTCCCGATGAAAAATTGTCGTTCCAGAACGGAGCGCTTGCACCGTCGTAGTTGCTTCCGTCGGTCTTCAATACCATATAGCCATAGCACTCCTCGTTTTTGCCTGTATCATATCCACGTTTGCTGTACCATGAAAGCAAACCGAATATCTGTTTGTTGTCATTGGCTGCCACGTTGCCGCCGTTCTGCATCTTTGCGAAAGTGATTTTTGTCATCTCATCCTCGCTCTCCTGCAAACCATCGGTGTCACCGCCGTTCTGCAACCAGCTCACGCCGTTGTAGCTTGAGTGGTATACCAGATACTTGCCGTCATTGGTTGTGAGGGTTACTGTGCCGTCGCCGTTCTCCTTGCAAAGGAACTGTGCACTCTCGGGCAACTCCTCCTCGCTACGTGCAACCATGGCAATGTCGCTGCCTGTGTAGTTCAGGTAGAAACGGTTACCGTTCTTTGCCACCATGGTGATGGTATATTTTTCGCCGTCTGTTGGCAATACGACATCTGCTGTTCCAAGATAAGCCTCAATTGCTGCCTCAAGAGCAATGCCTGCAGTCTCAGTGGGGTTCTCCTCGGCTGCGTCAATGGCAGTCTGCAAGACCTCGCGTGGGGCAGCACCCGGGTAACCCACACCTCTTGTCTTCAACAGCTGTTTTGCTTCGGCAACCAATGCTATTGTTGCGTCGCTTGGCTGGTCGGGCTGTGCCTCGGGCTCTCTGCCTTTGAGTACTGAGTATCTGCCGTTTGTAATCTGCTCAAGTGTGTATTTTTTGTACATGATGGTGTAGTCTGCGCCATATGTGCTCTCCTCGTACAGGAACGCGATGGTAGAATCCTTCTGGAAACACATGGTAGAGTAGGCCGAACCCATGAACGATGCCTGGTGACGTCCGTCCCAATCCTTTGCAAAGTTTGCCGGTGTGCTGTAGTCGCTGCCCGATGCAAGCACCTTGTAGTAGATACCAACGTTTGAACGTCCGTTGCCGAATGGAACCGACTGCAATGCCATCCACATCTCGGCACCGTCCTCTTTGCGTACAACAGGGAAAATCATGATCTCGCCGTTTGTCGAGTTACCCTGTGCCACAATACCGTTGTTGCTGCTGTTCGATGTAGCTACGCTGCCCCATGAACCTGTAGCGGCCTCCATGTCGGTGAATGTAAAGATGTTGAAGTAACGTCCGCCGTTGATACGTGAGCTGATGATGACATTGCCGTTTGGCAACTCCTCAACCTTTGGCTCGTCGCCGCCGCTTGATATAGGCGCGTTCTCCACGCCGCCAAGCACCTTCCAGTTGCCGCCGAAGTCATCGCTGTAGAGCACAAAGTTTGTATATGCGTTGTTTCTGTTTCTCAACAATACCGAGCAGTAGAGACGGTAGTAGTTGTTCACTTTTACATAACGGCTCTGGTGAATCTTTCCCGAACCTACGAACATTGCCTTTGCCTGTCCGTGGTTGCTGCTGTTGTCCCACATTGAGTATATAGCCTCTGCAATGTCGACAGGCTCGCTCCATGTGGCACCGTTGTCCTCGCTGTAGAAGCGTGCGATGTTCTGGTGGTTGCTGCGTGTACCGGCCTGGAACGATACGTTACCCGCGCAACTGAGCATGAGCACGCGGCTGCTCTCGCGGTCGGCAACAATGGCAGGGTCACCGAAACCCACGTGCATGAAGTCGGGAGAGTTTGCACCCTTACCGTCAACTATTGAGAACTTGTTTCCCCATGTTGCACCATTGTCTTTGCTTATGCGTGCGTGGAGGTCGATGCGGCCGTTGTTCACAACACCGATGTCAGAGCCGCTGTGGCGGTAGTCGGCAGCAGCAATGAGGTCACCGTTCTTTGCCATTGCAATGGCAGGGATGCGGTAAGGGATGCCGCCGCTCTGTGTCACGAAAATCTCGTGCGAGAACTCAGGCTCTCTTGTGTCCTTCTCAATTGTAACAATGAAATTGCTGAATGTTATACCTTTGTTTGCGCCGCTCTGCACGAACTGGAATGAGCGCTGCGGGTCCGAAATGTTCACTTTCAGTGACTGCTTTGTCGATGAGCTGGTGTATGTCTTGCCGTCGATTGAAAGTGACAGCGTGTGTGTGCCTGTGTCGGTGTTCACATAGTCGAACTGCATGCCTGTAACCATCCAACCAGTCGGGGCGGTGATGGTGTATGTCGATGACTGTGACTGTCCCGAATATCCGGCGATGTAGCCGTTTGATGTTGTCATGTTATTGGCACTTGTGGAAAGTGAAAACCCCGCAACAACGTTGCTTTCCCAGCGTGAGTGCCATGTGCCGTTTGCATTACTGGCAGTGAACTGTCCGTTAGAGGCAGTAATTTCCACCTCTGCCTTCTCACCCTCAACAGTCTCGCCACCGCTGTTGCCGCCACCGGGCTCTGTAACCTCGGTCTCTTCAATGAGGTATTGGCAACCTGTGTCTGTGGTGTTTGAACCGTCGCCCCAGTTGTAGACCTTGTAGCCAAGGCCGCTCTGTGTCTGGTTGAACTGCACGTTGCCGCTTACAATGATACACAATCCGTCGGTTGCCGCAGCCTTTATCTCCCATCCGCTTGCGGGCGAAGATGCCTGTGTGCGCAGTGCAGTGTTGTTGCTGCTTGCAGGCGAGATGTATGTGCCGTTGGCATAGTTCACAATGTCCAGTTTGCCGTCGGCGCGTGTCACGAATTTCCATTTTGACGCGTCTGTAACGGTAGCATTACCAGTCATCTCGGCATTTGCTCCGTTCGATGTCGCATAGCGGTTGTCGCGCTGTGGAGTGCACATGGTGTAGTAGGCATCGGCCTTTGGCTGGTTAATCTTTGCTGTTGTGAGCGCAGTCTTGAAGGCTGCCAATGCAGCATTGAGCGCGGCAAGCTGCTGTGCACGCTCCTCGCTTGTCATCACGTCGTTGAGTGTAAGCTCAATTTCGCCGATTGTGTTGTTAAGGTCATTGGCAAGCGATGGGCTGTAGCGGCCAATTGCATCGCCTGTTGTCTCGGCAATGTATCTCTTTGCCTCCTCAATGGTTGCCAGCAACTGCTCGGCAGCCTCGTCGAGCATCTTGTTAGGAGAGTATATGAGACCTTCAACGGCGTTCTTGCCTTCGAGGTCGGTGAGCACGAATGTGAACATCCATTTGTTCAGGCGTACACCGCTTGCCCCGACGTATGGCAACTTTATGAACACCTTGTTCCAACCCTGCTTCAATGTAACCTCTACAGGCTTGCGCGCTGTGAAGTTCTCGTTCTTCAGGTCAACCTCGTTGTTGATGCTCACGCCTGTGTTGCCCCATGTAGGTGGCAGAATCTCGGTGTCGTTGAGCCATATCCTTGAGCCCTTGCGGTCCCACTTGCCGGCGTCGGGTGCTGTGTCCTTCTCGCTGCGGCCATAGTTCTGGAACTCAATCTGTGCACCCACTGTCTGTGCCTTGTCGCTATATACGTATGTCCACGCGTATGCTGTGCTGTTGCTGTGGTTTGTGCTGCCATAGTATGTAGGCACAGTGTTGTTGCCCCATGTGTGACGCAGATAGATACCTGCACCTGTTGCAATTCCTGTGCCATATTCTGTGCCGTTGACTGTGTAGCTCTCCTTCAATCCCTCGGTCTCGGGAGCGAATGATGCGTTCATGTCACCGCCATTTGGGAATGGCTCGGTAATTCTCCAGCGTACGTTTGTCTGCTTCACGTATGCGATGGGCTCATCCTTCAATGAATTTGCCTTGTGGAAAAGGAAACGGCGTTCCCAGTCGGCGAACTCCTCATACTCCTCGCCGCTGTTGGGCAGGGTAGTACCGCCCTTCTCAATGTACTGCTTGCCGCCACCGATCCAGGCACGCTCGGCACTCGCAATGACGTTGGCATAGAAGTTGTTCTGTATGATGATATCCTCCTCGGTAGGTGTCTTGCGGTCGTTCCATGGAGCCGAAATTGTACCTGCCACGTTGGCGTTTCCCTTCTGCTCATAGTAGATGTTGCTCTTGTATATACCAACGAGGTCGGCAAAGACGTCGAAGTGGTTGGTGTAGTTGTAGCGGCAGTCGATGTTCGGCAGGCCGTTGATTACCTTTCCGCTTGAGCTCCACATCTGTGTCATGTCGGCACCAGTGCTTGTGGTGATGGTCACACCGCTGATAGGGTTCCACACAACAACCTTCTTGCCAAGGCTGTGAACCTTGTCGGTCATAATCTTAAGGAAATTGTTGTATGTAATCTGCTTCTCATCGGCACCAATGTGGATATATGGTGCATCGGGGAACACCGCTGCAACTTCCTCAAGGATGGTCTTGAGTGCTGCCACGCCATTGTCGGTCTGCATGTCATATCCCATTGCACGCACGAAAGCCTCGCTGTGGCCCGGCATGTCAATCTCGGGGATCACAATAACGCCGCGCTCCTTGGCATAGTCCTGCAACTGGCGGCACTGCTCCTGTGTGTAGTATTTGCCTGCAAAGCGTGTCATTGACGCGCTGCTTGTGAGCTGTGGGTATGCCTTTACCTCAAAGCGCCATGCCTGGTTCTCGGTCATGTGCCAGTGGAAGGTGTTCACCTTGAAGCGTGCGAGCAGGTCAATGTGCTTCTTCAGTGTCTCGAACTCAATGAATGAACGGCCAACATCGTGCATGTATCCACGTAGCTTGAACGCAGGCCAGTCTGTCATTGTCAGTGCCTCAAGGGCGGGGGTGCCCTCATAGCCCTCGGCAAGCTGTGTCAAGGTCTGTGCAGCACGTATAACACCGGTCTTTGTAACCGCTGTGATGTTTATTGCATCGGCAGTGATATCCAAGGTATAAGCCTCGTTCTCATAGCCTGCAAGTGCGTAGTCATAGGCACCCTCAATGCTGTTCACGAGTGTCACGGTAACCTGTGCGCCACCTGCTGCGACAGTGCAGCCGTTGCCGGTAAAGAACTTCTGCAATGCAACGCTGTTTGTGGGGTCGGTAATGGTTACAGTTCTGCCAAGAACGAATGCTGTACCGCTCTTTGCTTCAATCTGTTGTGGCTTTGGCAACAGATGTGTGATCTTTGCCATTGTGGCTGTCGGGAGGCACATGGCCATTGCAACAACAGCTGCTTTAAATAGTCTTTTCATATTAAGAATCCGTTAGTTATTGTTCTGTTATCTTGTGATTTTGCATAATAACCCAAAATCGTGTGCAAGTTATCAATTATTGCCGAAAAATGCAAAAAAAGCATAACGCCATGTCGTGGCATTATGCTTTTTTATGAATTCAAAATGTTTTGGAGATCCTTCCTTGCGTCAGGATGTGATTGTCACTTTACAAATACTTTTTTGCCATTGATGATGTATATCCCGGGGTGGGTAATTGCCTCAACGCGGCGGCCTGTAAGGTCATAGATGCCTTTGGCCTCTTCGTTCTCACCTTTCACCTCATCAATGCCTGTCTCATTTCCTTCAGTGCCGATTGTGACAACAAAGTTGACGGTTATTATTGCATATGAGGCTGAAGTACTGTTGACAGTGAATGTCGTTGAATTGGTGTGCAGGTCGCTTGCGCTCATCACATAATCCTTTTGTGTGCTGGCCAGTGTCTCACTATATCCATATTCGTTCGCTACAGTGATTTTGCCACCTGTGCTTGGGTAATATGTAAGGCTGTAGCCTTTGATATAGTAGCCCTCGGAAACTGACAGCGTGTATGTCGTTGGCGAGGATGCCATGGTCTCGGTATATAAAATCTCTCCAATAGCATAGAACTTGTGGCTGTCATTGAGTTGTGATATGGTGTTTACCATATTGCCGTTGCTGTCGGTGGCAAGGATCTTGATTGTAGCAGGAAATTCGGCAGTCGATGTCGATTCCCATTCATGAAATTTTACATTTCCATGATCCAATCCGCTGCTTGGCTTCACATAGTAGTCGGTTGTTGTAGCGTTCTCCTCTTCCTTGCTTTCATCGTCACCTTCTTCCTCCTCTGGTACGTCGGGTTTCAGGTTGAAGTTTGCATAGTGCTCTGAGTTCTGTTTCCATGAGTAGTCATCGCCCTGGTAAGGCTTTATCGCATCGAGTTTGAACCAACCGTTGCCGCTGCCGTTCCAACCGAAATTGAAGTGGAAATAGCCGTTATCGGTGTAACCGTCAATAACGAACATGTGGCGGCTGTCGCCTGTGCCGCTGTTGTTTGCTGCGTATGGCACCGGGCAACCGTTGTCAAGGCTCTCCCTTATCATAGCCTCCCACTGTTCGCGGGTGTGGTCACGCTGGTACGATGCTGCAATCTTGGGGTAGTTGAAATAACGGTTCAACCTTGCAGTCTCGCGCTCCTCGTTGGCAGTTGTACCATTGGCACCGAATGTCGAGAAGTTCGCGTGTGCAAGGTGCATCATAATCTTTGACACCTCATATATCTGCTCCTCGGTCCAATTGTCGTCATATGTGAGCGGCATATTGTCCCAATCGTAGACTCTGTCTGTCAGTTCCACATATGTAGGAGCCTGGCAGTTGTATAATACTTTTTCAGTTCCCTCCTTGGGGTATTTGTGATAGCGCATCACAATGGCATATGCTGTGGCTACGCAACCGGTCTTGGCGTGTGTCGTGCCACCATACGATGTCCAGCACTGGTTGTTGAAAGGATGGTTCTGTCCCCAGTTGGCAGTCTCAAGAAGCACAACCACGTTGCCGCCGGTCTCTGCCGCTGTTGCCTTTTGTTTGTCTGTCTGCGCGTTTGCTCCTGCAACCGACAGGATGGTAAGAATGACTGCTGTTGTAATGCGTAGAAGATTCTTCATATAATATTCTCTTTTTGTTCTGTAATATCGTTCGGCTCATGGCAAAACACACGCAAACGGGCAGGAAATATGAGCATGCTCCAATATTTCGCACGGTTATTGCGGGGCGTTTTCCGTGAGTTGCCTCAAAAGTAATGAAAATATGTGACTTTGTGAAATCTGCCCGTGTGGCTTTTTTGCCCGCTCGGCAAAATTTATTAATTTAGCGCTGTAAAACCATTATTATGAAGAAAATATTCTTATACGCTATAGCTCTGGTATTTATGTGCTCATGCGGTGATGAGCCCAGACCTGTACCTCCATCATATGACCGTCTGTTGACATTTGTGGAGTGTGCTCCTTCGTTGGAGAGCCTTGCCAAAATGGCACTTGCCGTTGAAGGAAATGTCGCATCTTCGGCTGCCGATTTCTATGGCGAGGAGTTGCCCGACAGTTTCGTGGCTTCGCGCGACAGGTTCCATACAACTGTTGAAAATGAGATTCTCAAGTTCAAGAAAGGACACTTTGTTGAACTGCGTACTGTTGTCTACGAAAGTG
The DNA here is from genome assembly GCA_017555845.1 of Bacteroidaceae bacterium. Taxonomy (GTDB): domain Bacteria; phylum Bacteroidota; class Bacteroidia; order Bacteroidales; family Bacteroidaceae; genus HGM04593. The sequence continues at coordinate 31,707 of JAFZFO010000025.1, forward strand.
CTGCTGATGTAGCGGGGACAGCATGGAATGAGGCTGGGAAAAATGCGATGCATGGTTTGTTGAAACAGTGCTCGGCAGCGTTGTATATCGATGGCCAGCGTGCCTGTGACCCGCCTTACTCAGTGCGTAAAAGATATGAACAGGCGAAAGAAAAGGTTTATGGACAGATGTGAAAGGTTAAGGGTTAAAGGTTAAGGGTTAAAGGTTAAAGGTTAAGGGTAAAAGGTTAAAGGGTGCTTTGCTTGCCTTTTCCCTGATATAAAAGAATGCCTCTCGCATGCGCGAGAGGCATTCTTTTGTTGTATACTACCGTTTTTTAGTTTGGCAATGTGATATTGTTTCATTGCGTAGTAATGGTTTGTTTAGTATACAGAGGTTGGCGAGTGTTTCGCGCCTATAGGTATTCTGTATGTTATGTTCAAAAAGAGCCGGGAATAAAGCAAACTCCTCTGTCCCGATAATCGGGACAGAGGAGTCATTATAGAGAATTGTTTGATTCTTCCCTTAGTTATTCCACATAGACCTTCTTGTTGCCAATGATATATATGCCCTTAGGAAGACCTTGTAGTTTGTTCACACGGCGGCCATCAATGGTATAGACAGGCAAATCTTTTGTAGTTTCCACAACCTCAATTCCTGTTGTTTCGCCTACAATGAGAGTGGCATCAACGATAAAACCACCATTGGCAATGATACCGTTGCTGCCGGTTGGAGTGCCGTCAGCAGCAAGCTGTCCGCCTGGGTCTACACTATTCCAGTCAACCTTGAAGCGAATTCGATAGTTACCCGGTTCTGCCGGTGCCAGGAAAGAAGGACAAGCCATGGTATTGCGGTTACTGCCGGTAAGATATGAGCCTGCAGAGTTATAACCGCTTGCATCATTATTGAAATCTCCCGAATAGAAACTGAAACTCTTTACCTCGGTATTGCTCTGGTCGGTGCTGCCTTCGGTAAACGAGAATTGTTTGTCGTTGTTTTCATCAATGAATACATAACCGTGCATCCATGTACCTGTATATGAAAATTCTGCTGTCAAATTCTCACCGGGCTGACACTTCAGATAGTTGCTTTCCTTTGTTGTCAAGTCATTGTAAACTTTACTACCACCCACATTCAAAGTTTGCTTTTCGCCACCGGCTGCTGTCAATGATACAGCGTTGAGTTTACGGTCAGTGCGGGTCGCAGTAGTATTCTTCGGGAAATTGACAGGATAAGTGCCGTCATCCTCAACTTCGATTTCACCCTCCACTGTAGCAAATACTGCAACAAGGTCTTTGTTTTCAGTCATTACCACTGTGTATTCAGGTTTATAGGAAACGATAGTTCTGCCCTTGCGCCAGCCGTGGAAGAAGAACCCTTCTTTTACCTCTGCCACGACAGTGAGTTCTGTGCCCGGCTCAACATCCATCGTCTTTTCGGTTGCATCCTTGATGCTGACTGTACCACGCTCGGCAACATTGGCCGAAACTTTCAATGTGCGATGTGTCTGAGCTGCGCCAAAATCAAACGGCAAATCATACATTGTGCCATAGAAGCCGGCGTTGGCAGACTCGCCACCACTTTGATCTACGCGTATGCGGAAACGGCCATTCGTTGCATTACCGGCAGGCACGGTAAATTCAGCTTCAATCAATTCGCCCAAAGCCGGTTTTACGCTTTGCTCAAAAACACCGTCACCGTCAAAGTCGGCCCATACTGTTACCTCCAGACCTATCTCGTCTGCACCAAGTAGCTTTGCAGCCAACTTCACATTGCCTTCGTGCATCAATTTTGCACGTTCCTTTGTATAAAGTGTATAGCGTCCGGTAGTAGTCGGTTTGTAGTGCAATTCGGACAACACACCGTCGCCGGTGATATCCACTTGAGTCAAACGGGTCTTTGCCGAATATGTTCCACAAGGCATTCTGTAAGCTGCGATAGCAGGGCAGACATCGGGGTCTTCATCGGCAGGAGGCTCCGGAGCAGATGTGTTATAACTTGTCTCCTTGATTTCCCAATACGAATTACCACGACCGGTCTTCACATAGTAAGCTACAACACCGGTAGCGCCTTTGTTGAGGCCAAGTGTCGCATCTTCGTTGTAATTGATTGTACCTTGGTCGTTAGAAGCCAGGAAATATGTCGTGCCGCTACCGGTTGTGCCGGCACCGGTGCTTACATAATATTCCACAGGATCATTACCCAAGCTCACATTTGTGCTCAATGTTATATTAGACGACTGCATATATGTTTCAGTCGCAACGTTCTTGATGTAATAGCAGTTGTCCTTGCCTGTAGGGATAAACTGCCACACGTACACACCATTGTCTGCATTCAGTGCACCGGTCTGCATCACCCCGTCTGCTGCGTAGATATACGAGCCCGATTCGCCATTGCGATTGATTGTATAATATTTGTCTTGTTCAAAGGCCCAACCTTGTAAAACAGCGGCCAAAGACAAGAACAGGATGAATATCTTTTTCATATGGATTTCTTTATTTAAAAGTGATGTGGTAAAATCCGGAATAACCAAAGCACACCGGCATCCGAGGCGCTCTGCCTATTCCAACGATTCACTACATTATCTCTTTGTTGATTCTCCAGGCATAGTCACTTTGAACAAGTCGCTGGTTACATGCTCCTGATTGATGATTTGTACCATCTTTTGAACCACATCAGGATTTTCTGCGGCAACGTCAGTATCTTCGTGCACATCAACAGCGAGATCGTACAACAGTGTCGCA
>JAFZFO010000026.1 GCA_017555845.1 Bacteroidaceae bacterium
AACCTCTGCGACATTTTATATGGCAAAGAATATATATCTTCTTCATCGTCATAAGGTTGTATCAAATATATGCTATCATATTTCTCCTCGCAATATTCAGCAAATGAAAATACCTGCCCCACAGGTTGATTTTCAAGTTTAAGTTCAAGTTGTGGCTCGGGAGGGGCACATCCTATCAACGATATACAACTAATAATAAGTAATACTATACTATACTATTTAAGAATCTTAAGTTTGCCATTATTCCTTATCTTTCATAAAATCATAGAATTCTGAAATAAAAAGAACACCGCCGCTGAAATTCTCAAAAGCAATGTCCATTCGTTTCATCATCTGAGGATATTTTCTTTTATACTTTCTATACAAAGTCTTAAACTCCTTCGCATCCGCCTTTGCATTACCATCTATAATATTCGACCAATAAAATTGCCAAAATTGCATCTGATGCCCTTTTTCTATTTTCGACAGACAGCACATAAAAACGTCGCTTTTCTTTTCCATAGTATTGTGCATCAGCATCTTTAAATAGCAAGAAGCATCAGCGTCAATAGAAGCACCGACAGAGAGGGCTATCAATCTATTACAAAAAAGCGTATCATTTATTGCCGTACAATTCCCCAGTGCTTGAATATGTTCATTTGTACGTCTGTACATTGATAGGTCGTAACCCTCATCGCTGCAATATTTGTATGTATCATAAAATTCCGCCCAATTGCATGGAAAAGCATTAAAATATTCTTTCTGTCTTTCCAATGATTGCGGACTGCACAACAATTCTTTATAAGCATTATTCAACTTAAGTGTGTCAATAATAAAATATTGCGCAGAGGATGTTGCAAGCAATGTCACAAGCAATAACATTGTTGAAATTAGTCGTTTCATTATGTTTGTTACTTATAAAGAGCTTTAAAATAACAAGAGGAGACAATTATTATTCTCCGCCATAATCTATATAATCATCAAATGTATCTTTATAATCCCTATTTACGAATTTCCTATAATATACCCCATTTTTATACGGGAACAACTCAGGATAATTTATGCCATCATAGAAATATTGGAACGCAATAAGCGACATTTTCATCTGCTCGGGGTATCTTTTTTTATTACGAGCATATAATTCCTTGAAATTTTCAACCCTGTCGCACTCGGTAACCGTTGACCAGCAAAATTGCCAAAATTCCATTTGATAACCTTTCTTTAATTTTGATAAATAGTCGAGTACCAATTTATCGTTACCGAGGATGTAGCCAACCAAATTGTCCTGAAAAAAAGATGTACACTCCCCCACCTCTTTCATTCCAACCGTAAGGTCCACTATTTTTTTGCAAAGTACTGTATCATTTACTTTTGACAGAGAAAACAGAGTGGTAATATGCTCACAGCACATTTTACACATAGAATAGTCATAATTTTCATCGTCAACATAACTATACGTCATATAAAATTCCAACCAAGTTGTGGGATAGGCTTTAAGAAATTCAGTTTCTGTCTCAAGCGTTCGATTACCGCTTATCAATTCCCTATAAGCACTATTCAACCGTGCAGTGTCCACAGGGAAATACTGTGCCGAAACACTGCTCACGAAAAGTGCGACAAAAAGCAAGAATGATAAGAATCTTTTCATATTGCACATATTATTTATGAAACATTCAAAGGTACACTTCAAAACTTACATTGTCAATAAAATAGAGCAATAAATAGTTCTCTTTTTAAAGATTTTAACAACAGAAACAAATACAAAAAAGGGAAACAAGTTTATTTTCACTCGCTTCCCTTTTGAATATCAGCTATTTACAATCTGACAAAATCCTAATACTCCTCCTCGTCAAAGAAGTCTTGGGTCCTTTTTACTCCCCTGATAACCACCAATATATAACTGACTATCCCGTTGGGGCAGTATTCGGGCGGTCTATGACCCATTGGGTAGTGCCAAAATGCATTTTTAATAGCCCTAAAATAGTTCAAAAATCTATTACTCCTCTTCTTCTGGGAGGATAATTTTCTGCAAAGACATAAAAATAATAATTATTTTAGAATATTTTGTTGCTACTATATAACTTAAAGGATTATTTAGCGACCCCCTTCTTGAAAACTTTCCACCTTTTAATGAAATGCCCTAATCCAATAGCACCGAATAACAAACCAATTACATAATGTGCCATTCCCATTGAAGAACCTTGACCATCTATAAACAACAATAACAAAACTCCCGTTATAGTTGTTGCCAAGAAGAGTATGGCTACCAACATTGTTATCTTGCTTTTAAGAGTAAAACTGCTTGCCTTAAATAAGGTCTTGAACCACCCCCAATGTTGTTTAATATGAATGATTGCAGTTGCCAAAATAGCGATATTCACGAAGAAATGTATCACAGACCAAGTATGCCAAATATCGTGTGTTTGAAAGTCATTCGCATAATGAATCTTTATCCCCGTAAGAAGTGATGCTACAAATAAAATAGACAAACATAGGTCTGTCCTAAAAATCGGTTTCATATATGTCTTGATTAGGTATTTACAAAGATAACGATAATTTCACAATTATATTTCGCAGAAGACAAAAAAACAGCCACCAAAATTAAATTTCAGTGGCTGCATAATGAAGATAGTTTTATGTATTGTGTAAGTGGTCATTCCTCTTCTTCAGGTTCTACATCTCGTTCGTGTTCATCAATGAAGGAGTGAATATAATCCTCCCTGATTTTCATATACTCCTTCACCGACTTGACCTTATTGACTTGTTGCTTGCAGTCGTTCTCTATCTCACAAAAAGCAAAGAAGTTATTACAGTCGGCAAAGGCAAACATAGTGTTGTTATCTGTCTTTATCTGTTGCTTTTCTAATTACCACACAGGGATTGCCATATGCAAGTACATCCGCAGGAATATCCTTTGTTACTATCGAACCTGCACCAATTGTTGAATTCTCGCCAATGGTTACACCTGGGCATATCTGCACTCCTGCTCCAATCCAAACATTATTACCTATTGTTATTGGCTTTGCGTACTCAAGCCCTTTGTTTCGTTCCGCAATATTGAGAGGATGACCTGCGCAATATATACCAACATTCGGGGCGATAAAGACATTGTGACCAATTTTCACCTTTGCACAGTCCAATACTACAAAATTGTAGTTGGAAAAGAAATTGTCGCCAACCTCGATGTTGTACCCATAGTCGCAGTAAAACGGTGAGACAATAGTGCAATTCGTACCCTTACTGCCAAGAATACGAGTGAGCATAGCATCCCTTTCTGTTTGTTGCGAGGGACGTAACATATTATAGTCATAACACAACTCCGCAGCGTTGAGCCTCTCTTCTATTAAAGATTGGTCATTGTTTGCATCGTATAACAGACCGACCTGTGCTTTTTCTTTCTCTGTCATAGTGATATTTGTGTTATTGGCTGCAAAAATAATAATTTTTTCGTAGAGCAAAAAAAAGAAACAACCACCATAATGTCTAACACTATGGTGGTTGCATAATGAAGATAGTTTATTGTATTGAAAGGTGGTTATTCTTCCTCGTCTGGGCAGTCTTCCCTCCCTCCCTCACTTACTACTCCTTTTTTCAGGAGGATTTGGTAATAGTTTCAGGGCAGTATTTGGTCAGTTTTCGCTCATTTTCGGGCTGTTTTCGGGTAGTTTTTGACATAAAAATGACCGACTGGACTGCCCAGTCGGTCATTGTAAATCGTTGATATTTAGGTGTTAAACCTTTTTCAACCCATTAATATTCCTCTTCGTCAAAGAAGAAATCCTCCTTGCTGGGGTAATCGGGCCAGATGTCCTCGATGCTCTCGTAAACATCGCCTTCGTCCTCAATCTCCTGCAAGTTTTCTATTACCTCCAATGGCGCGCCTGAACGTACTGCGTAGTCAATGAGCTCGTCCTTTGTTGCAGGCCATGGTGCATCCTCCAATTTAGATGCCAATTCAAGTGTCCAATACATATCTGATACTGTTTTATTAAGTTTTTGTTAAGTGCGTGCAAAAGTAAATTAATTTTATTTATTTGCAAGGCTTTTGCCATATTTTTTCCTTGCCGTCAAGCAGTTGGCGCTGAAGGACGAAAAGATAGTCCGATAAACGGTTTACATATACCATTGCAGGTTGTGAAATGCTGTACTCTTTGCCAAGGGTAACCATTGCTCTCTCGGCTCTGCGGCACACTGTGCGGCACACATTGGCGCGGGCTGCCTGCTCGCTGTCTGCCGGCAGGATGAAACTTTTCAATGGTGGCAATGATGCACTGATGCCATCGATGGCATTTTCCAGTTTGCGGATATCACTCTCATGTACCGGGCACTCACTTCCGCCCTCTGTTGCCAAATGGTAGCCGATAGTAAAGATGTCGTTCTCGATTTCTGTGATGAAAGCGACGGTCTCGGCATCGTCAAGTGCTGCGACAAGCAAGCCCAAGTGTGCGTTCAACTCGTCGAGAGTTCCGTATGCCTCAACTCTTGGATGGTCTTTGGCTACGCGTGTGCCACAGCTGAGTGATGTGCTGCCGCTGTCGCCTGTGCCGGTGTATATGCCTGCTTTTTTCATGACCGTGTTATCTTTTGAGTGTGTAGTGCTGCTTTATCCTCTCTTTGTTGAAGAAGAGGAGTCCGTAGCTGTACATGTCGTATGTAATGATTGTTGCGCTGTCATTGACCAACTGCTGCCACCATTCGCGCGTTGCCTTGTTGCGGTTAATGCCATCAACAACTATCACGCTCTCTTTGTTTGTGAACGGTAGTGCGGCACGTATCAACGTGTGGGCGTTGTCGTTGGCTGCGATGTATAGCATACCTATTGTTCCTATGTTGCCAAAGAGTGTCTGGAACTGCTCGGTAGAGTCAACGATGTGGCATCTGTTTGCCTGCAACAGTGCCAAAGCCTCATCTGTCGCTCCTGTGGGTGCTATGGCATAATGCTCTACGCTTGGCCTTGCCAGTAGCATGGTGCATGCGCCGTTGGCGGAGCCTGTAGATATGCAGTTGCCGGGTTGCAGGTAGTTGGTTATGCGGAACAGTTCGCGGAAGTGTCTTTTCTTTCTTTTGCTGCCGACTACAACCTTGTCAAGAGTGGGGTAGGCATAGTATGGCAACCGTTCCTTCAGCACTTGTGTGATGAAGAAAAAGGACGAGGGGGATTGTATACCATATCCCCCATTGTGCCTTTTACGGTTTATCCAGTCGCCTATTCTCATTCCTGATTAAAGGGCGAATGCCTCTTTTACCTTCTCAACGTAGTCGAGCTTCTCCCATGTGAAGAGCTCTACCTCCATGGTCTTGCTCTCGAGGTAACGTGATGTGAACACCTTTGTCACAACCTGTGGTGTGCGGCCAACGTGTCCATATGATGCTGTCTCGCTGTAGATTGGGTTACGCAGCTTCAGACGCTCCTCGATAGCCTTTGGACGAAGGTCGAAAAGGTTCTTTACTTTCTGTGCAATCTCGCCATCGGTGAGATTAACCTTTGCTGTGCCGTATGTGTTCACGAACACGCTCACGGGCTCGGCAACACCAATGGCGTATGAGAGCTGGATGAGAGCCTCATCGGCAACGCCTGCTGCAACAAGGTTCTTTGCAATGTGACGTGCTGCATAGGCTGCACTGCGGTCTACCTTGCTGGGGTCCTTGCCGCTGAATGCACCACCACCGTGTGCGCCCTTGCCACCGTATGTGTCAACGATGATCTTGCGGCCTGTGAGGCCTGTATCGCCGTGTGGGCCACCGATAACGAACTTACCTGTTGGGTTCACGTGGTACTTGATGTCATCGTTAAAGAGTGCGAGTACGCTCTCCGATGTGATCTTTGCCTTCACGCGTGGCATGAGGATGTTGAGCACGTCCTCCTTGATCTTTGCAATCTGCGCTGCATCGGCTGCCAACTGTGCCTCCTTGCCCTCTTCTGTAGGCTGGATGAAGTCGTCGTGCTGTGTAGATACAACGATGGTGTCAATGCGCACAGGCTTGTTGTCGTCGTTGTACTCGATGGTCACCTGGCTCTTTGAGTCGGGGCGCAAGTAGGTCATCTCCTTGCCCTCGCGACGGATCTCGGCAAGCTCGGTGAGGATAAGGTGCGAGAGGTCGAGTGATACAGGCATGTAGTTCTCGGTCTCGTTTGTCGCGTAACCGAACATCATACCCTGGTCGCCGGCACCCTGTGACATTGGGTCCTCGCGCTCAACACCGCGGTTGATGTCGGCGCTCTGCTCGTGGATTGCCGAGAAGATACCGCATGAGTCGCCGTCGAACATGTACTCGCTCTTTGTGTAACCAATCTTGTTGATGACTGCGCGTGCAATGTCCTGCAAGTCAACGTATGCCGATGACTTTACCTCGCCGGCAATGACAACCTGTCCTGTTGTAACGAGTGTCTCGCAAGCGACCTTTGACTGTGGGTCAAATGCAATGAGTTGGTCAAGAACGGCGTCCGAAATCTGATCGGCAACCTTGTCGGGGTGTCCCTCTGAAACTGATTCTGATGTGAATAAATATCCCATAGTAGTGTGTTTGTTATGCCCCGGTTGTACCAATAATCTTGTGTCGCGCAGGGCGTGATTAATAATTTACTTGTTGGTGTACAAGCCTTTGAAAACCGTTTGTGGGATATTGAATGCCGGCGATGTGCCTTTACAAATGCCCTCTGATGGGGCTTTTAGCATTTTTTATCGTGGTTGCAAGCAGTCAAATCTCTCCACACAGCCTTTATCAAGGCTCTTATCTGGTGCAAAGGTAATAGTTTTTTGTCTATTAGCCCTCACATCGGGTGTCTTTTTTCTATAAAGTAATCTTTTTTAACCTTTTTACATCCCGGTATCTCCCAGTTCCGCAGCAAGCTGATGTATGCTTTTTCCAAGAGCAGGATGTATGGCCTCGGGGGCAATCTCTGCCAATGGCTCAAGGACAAAGTCGCGCAGGTGCATCAAAGGGTGGGGGATGGTGAGGCGCGGTGTATCAATGACCACGTTGCCATAGAGCAGTATGTCAATGTCTATGGTACGGTCGTGGTATATGCCGCCGGCGGATTTTATTGTGCGTCCAAGTTCGCGTTCAATCCTCTCGGTAGTGTCGAGCAGTTCCAGTGGTGTCAGTTCTGTCTCAAACGCGACAGCACAGTTGAGGAATGCGTTGTCGCTGTCAAAGCCCCATGGTGCGGTTTCAATGAAAGAGGAGTGTGCAGTGCAAGGACCAAGCGCGAGCGATAGAAGCCCTATCGCTCGCGTGAGATTCTCTTTCTTGTTACCTATGTTTGTTCCTAAGCCAAGGTATGCTGTTGTCATTGCGTGATTTAGTCAATGATGAGCATTGCATCGCCGTAGAGGCCGAAACGGTAGCCCTCCTTGAGTGCTACTTCGTATGCATTCATCACGTTGTCGTAGCCACCGAATGCGGTTGTGAGCATCAACATTGTTGAATAAGGTGCATAGAAGTTTGCAATCATGCAGTTCGCAACCTGGAAGTTGTACTCGGGGAAGATGAACTTGCTTGTCCAACCGTCGTACTCCTTGAGCATGCCGCCGGTGAGGGCTGCTGTCTCCAGAACGCGCTGTACTGATGTACCGATGGCACAGATTCTGCGGTTCTCGGCCTTTGCCTTGTTGATTGTCTGTACGGCATCGGTGTCAACACTGATGAGGTCGCTGTCCATCTTGTGCTTTGTGAGGTCCTCGACATCAATCTCGCGGAAACTGCCAAGGCCGGTGTGCATTGTCACGAATGCGGTGTCGATGCCTCTGATCTCCATACGCTTCATGAGCTCGCGTGTGAAGTGGAGGCCTGCGAATGATGCTGTAACCGAACCCTCTTTCTTTGCGAAGTAGGTCTGGAAGTTCTGCAGGTCCTCGGGTTCTTCCTTGCGCAGGCGCTTGAAATCCTCGGGCAATGGAGCAACGCCAAGAGCAAAGAGTGCTTTCTTGAACTCGTCGTGTGGACCATCGTAGAGGAAACGCAGTGTGCGGCCACGTGATGTGGTGTTGTCGATAACCTCGGCTACCATTGAGTTGTCCTCGCCAAAATAGAGCTTGTTGCCGATGCGGATCTTGCGGGCAGGGTCAACAAGTACGTCCCACAAACGGAACTCCTCGTTGAGTTCGCGCAACAGGAATACCTCAATCTGTGCGTTTGTCTTCTCCTTGTTACCATACAGGCGTGCAGGGAACACCTTGCTGTCGTTCATTACAAAGACATCCTTCTCATCGAAGTAGTTGATTACCTCTTTGAAAATGCGGTGCTCAATCTCGCCGGTCTTCTTGTGCAGAACCAGCAGGCGCGACTCGTCACGGCAATCGGCCGGGTAGAGCGCAATGCGGTCCTCGGGCAACTTGTATTTGAACTGTGACAGCTTCATGTGCTGTCCGCTTATACTGAAATGTTCTTCTGTGATAGGATTCATGTTCATTGTTTTTCAAGCCATTCTTGGAATTCCTCCGTGGTTATACAATTTTCAAGTTTATAATCTCCAATGCGTGTGCGTATGAGGTCTGTAAGGTAGCCTCCACTGTTGAGCGCTTCGCCAATATCGCGGGCGAGTGATCGTATGTAGGTGCCTTTGCCGCAGACCACGCGTATTCTTATCTTTGGCAACTCGCACTCAATCAACTCAATTGAGTCTATGCGTATCTGTTTGGGTGCCAGTTGCATGTCGCTGCCTTTTCTCGCAAGGTCATATGCGCGTTTGCCATCTACCTTGCATGCCGAAAAGAGTGGTGGGCGCTGGGCAATGTCGCCGACAAACTGCTTCAGTGTCTCCTCGACCATCTCCCTTGTGATGTGCTCGTATGGGTATGTCGCATCTACGGGATGCTCCATGTCGAACGATGGTGTGGTTGCACCGAGCATTATCTCGGCCTCATACTCTTTTGTGTGGCTCTGCAGCTCCTCAATCCTCTTGGTCGCCTTTCCTGTGCATAGCAACAGGACGCCTGATGCCAATGGGTCGAGTGTGCCGGCATGGCCTACCTTGAACCTCTTTATGCCGTACTTGCGGCTAAGGCAGTAGCGTACCCTGTTCACTATCTGGAACGATGTCCAGGTGTAGGGCTTGTTTATCGGTATAATTTCTCCTGCGACAAAATCCATTATGCAATAGTCAGGTTGTGTCCGGTCAAAAGCATTGCGAGGATGGCGCCTCCAACGACGATTCTATACCATCCGAATGCCTTGAAACCATACTTTGTTACAAAATTTATAAAAAACTTTATTGCCAACATTGCTACGATGAATGCAACGACGTTGCCAATGATGAGTGTGTCTACATTTTCCTTTAGCACCAGAGCGCTGTTCTCGTCGGTAAAGAGCTTCAGCATCTTGAAGAGTGTTGCTGCAAGCATTGTGGGTACGGCAAGGAAGAACGAGAACTCGGCGGCCGCCTTACGGGTAAGCTTCTGTGCCATACCGCCGACGATGGTTGCCATTGAGCGTGACACGCCGGGGATCATAGAGATGCACTGGAAAAGACCTATGTTGAATGCCTTTTTCTCGGTGAGTGTTGTCTCTTCGCTTCCCTTGTTGAATATCTTGTCCGAGAAGAGCATGAATATGCCTCCAAGGATGAGTGTCACGGCTACAACCTCAACGCTCTCGAGCATTGCATCTATGGCGTCATTGAACAGGAAACCAAGGATAGCTGCGGGAATGAAGGCTACAAACAGTTTCCAATAGAAGTCGTATTTGTGCAGGAAACGCTTGAATGCTCCGGCGCCCTCGGGGGCTGGAGTGGTGTTGAGCCTGAAGAAACGTTTCCAGTAAAGGACCACCACAGAGAGGATTGCGCCAAACTGTATGATGAATGTGAATGCCTTCACGAAATCGTCACTTGGTACACCCAGGATATTCTGGGCAATGATCATGTGTCCGGTAGATGATACCGGCAGGAATTCTGTCAATCCCTCTACGATGGCAATGATTATGGTGTCGAGTATGCTCATGTGCGAGGGTTATTTTGTTGGGTTGTTGTCTTTGTCCTTTGCCTTGAACATGATGGCAAAGATTACGAAAATGAATCCCGAGAAGCAGATTGCCGGAGCAAGCTTTATTCTCCTGAAACTGAAGATGTCCGGTTCGAAATGTGTCTCGGTAGATCCCGGGCCTATCATCAGTGCAAAGCCGAGGATAATGGCGATTACACCTGCTGCAAGCAGTATGTAGTTCAGTTTGCCGAATGCGAAGTTTGGTTTATCCATAATTTCTGTTGTTATCAAATGAAATAGAGGTCGTTATTGCGCATGCGCAGGAAACGGTTCACTGACAGGAATGCGCACATGGTGCATATTACTATGCCAAAAGCAATGACTGCAGCTCCCACAATTGCAAGTTCCCTCATTGGCAGCAGCGATGCGAATTCGGGCGAACGCTGTTGGATCATATATATTGCTGTTCCAAGCAGTGTGTTGGCGATGAGGCCCGCAACGAGTCCTATCCACATGTTGTGGAGCAGGAATGGGCGTCTGATGAATCCCCATGTCGCACCAACCAGCTTCATGGTGTGCAGCAGGAATCGTTTGGAGTAGATTGAAAGGCGCACAAGGTTGCTGATGAGTGACCATGATATGACGGTGAGCAGCACAAGCAGTGTCAACAGCAGCAGTGCAACCTTTCTGATGTTGCGGTTTACCGTGTCAATGTGGCCCTTGTGGTATATGACCTCGCTGACTCCTTTCTTGCCAAGGAGTTCCTTCTCAATCTTTGTCATGTTCTCGACATCCGAGAACTCCTTCTTCAGGTTTATCTCTATCTCGGCTTCGTAAGGGTTCTCTCCCAAAAGCTCCATGGGGTCTGTGCCAAGGCTCTCCTTTGCCTCGTTCAGCGCATCCTCCTTTGAGATGTATTGGCTGTTGAGGACATACTCCTTCTTGTCGATATCCTTTTTGAGCTTGAGGATTTCCGGCTCGTCGGTCTTGCTGTCAATGATGACAGTCATGCTGAAGTTCTCCTTTATTCTTTTAGACACAGACTGTCCGCTCACGAACAATATGCCCATGATACCCAAGAGCAGCAACACCAGTGTTGTGCTTATGTAGACACTCAAGGTCTGTATGTTTAAAACCGGTTTCTTCATCTCTTTTTTCTAAATACATATATGATGGAGCTGCTTGCACTGCGTCTTTTCCACTGTGCGATCCAACCCTTGAATCCATTCCAGAATCCCTTTATCGTGTGCAGGCGGGAACCTTTGTACTGCTCGCTGAGCATTGAAATGTAAAACCCGTCAAAAGGCATTGTGTATTGCCTCTCGAGCACGAATCCGTGCTTCTCGCCCCATTGCATGATGGTGCTTGGGGTGAAATGCCACAGATGTCTTGGTACATCGTATGCCGCCCAATGCTCCCTGTATCTTTGAGCATCATATGAGATGCTGTTAGGAACGGCGATTACGGCAATTCCGGTATCATCGAGAATGCGGTACAGCTGCTCCCACATCTTGTCGGGCTCCTGGATATGTTCCATGACATGCCACATTGTGACAACGTCCAGTTCCCTCTCCTTGATGTCTGCCAATGCCTCTACCGGGAGCATCCGGAACCCGAACTCGGAGAGTGCCAGCTCGCGTGCCCTGCTGTTCTTCTCAATGGCTGTAACGTCCCAGCCCTTTGAGGCCATTACGCGGGCAAAGTGCCCCGTGCCTGCGCCATAGTCAAGGATCTTGCCGTTCTTGAGCAATGTGAGTCGTTCCACTAACCTTGCCTTGTTGCGGAGCATCAATTTGCGCACAAGATGGTATGTGCTGTTCACGATGCCTTTGCTTGTGTTGCTGTGGGAAATGTATGTGGGCGACTCGTAATACCTGTCGATCTCCTTTTCGTCGGGGATGTTCTGGGTAAATGCCAAGCCGCAACCGGCGCACTCGTAAACATCAAATGACTCGCCTGTCGCAAATTCGTCAATGCATGCGAAGCGCTTTCTGATGGCATTGCTGTTGCATAGCGGGCATTTATTGTAGCTTATAACGGTCATTGTTCCTGTTTTACGTTTCGTGAGAGCACACTCCTCCATAATTTGTTACAAAAATATACCATTTACGGCAAAATTGTTCTCGTTTTTTGAACTTTTACCCTAAAAAAACAATAAAATCACGTTTTTTAACATTCTTGCTGTGTTTTTTTTGTATTTTTGCCGCCAACAAACAAGAAATAAACATTAATAATTTTTGAAAAATGAAAAAATTGTTTCGTTCTTCTAAGGACCGTGTGATTGGTGGCGTTTGCGCCGGTGTTGCTGAATTCTTTGGTTTGGATGTAAAGCTTGTGCGCATTGCGTGGCTTGTAGCTGCCTTGTTCGCAGGTGTTGGAGCATTGCTTTATCTGATCCTGTTCTTGATCCTTCCTAAAAAGTAATTTGCAATGAAGAGATTGGTTCGTTCGGCAAACAGAAAGATTGCCGGTGTTTGTGCAGGCGTTGCCGAGTTCTTCGGTTGGGATGTGGCTACAGTACGCCTCGTGTGGTTTCTTCTTGCCATATTGGGCGTGGGTGCACCGGTACTTTTCTATCTTATTCTGAGTATCGTGATGCCTGCCGAAAATCAGGCGGCAAGCTTTGAGGAACGCATGAACAAGCGTTTGGGCAAATAAATCCCTTGCACGGTAAAAAGCAAAAAACAGGAGCAACACTTTGGTGCTGCTCCTGTTTTTTATATTCAGTCAACAATCTCTCCAAGCAGGGTGGCTGCTGTAGAGCCTGTCACCTTGACTTTTACGAAATCGCCTATCTTGTAGCCCTTTCTGTCGAATACCGCTGTGCGGTTTTGCTCGGTGCGGCCGTAGAACTGCTCTTTTGAACGCTTTGATATGCCTTCGATGAGCACTTCATATGTCTGGCCAATGCACTTGCGATTGTTATTGGCCGAGCACTCCTGCTGCAGGGCGATGATTTCGTTCAAACGGCGTACTTTCTCGCAGTCCTCAATGTCGTCTTTCATGTGACGGCTGGCAAATGTGCCTGGGCGCTCTGAGTATTTGAACATGAACGCTGCATCGTATGAGCAGTATCTCATCAGTGACAATGTCTCCTGGTGGTCCTCTTCGGTCTCGCCGCAGAAACCTGCTATAATGTCGGTGGAGATTCCGCAGTCGGGGACTATGCGGCGTATTGCCTCAATACGGTCGAGATACCATTCGCGGGTGTATTTGCGGTTCATGGCCTTGAGCATGGTGCTGCTGCCGCTCTGCACGGGCAGGTGTATGCTCTTGCACACGTTGGGCTCTTCGGCAATCACACGCAGGGTGTCGTCGCTCATATCCTTGGGGTGTGATGTGGTAAAGCGTATGCGTGTCTGTGGTGTGTGCTGCGCAACGCGGCGTAGTAGCTGAGGGAATGTTACGTCCTCGCCGTTTTCTCCGATGAAATGGTATGAATTGACATTCTGTCCCAGCAGGATAATCTCCTTGAAGCCTTTTGCTACAAGGTCGTCGACCTCGTTTATGATGCTCTGTATGTCGCGGCTTCTCTCGCGGCCTCGTGTGTAGGGGACAACACAGTAGTGGCAGAAGTTGTTGCAGCCACGCATGATGGAAATATAGCCCGAAACCTTGCCGCTGCAGATGCGCATGGGGATGACGTCGCGGTATGTCTCGGTGGTCGAGAGCTCGATGTTCATTGAAGGGTGTCCCAACTCGGCCTGTGCAATGAGCTCGGGGAGTGATAGGTATGTGTCGGGGCCGGCAACTACGTTTACTTTGTAGTTCTTGATGAGCTCTTCCTTGACACGTTCGGCCATGCATCCCACCACGCCTATCATTGTGCTTTTACCACGGCGGGCAGCGTTGAGCTGGTCAAGACGGCCATAGATTTTCTGCTCGGCATTGTCGCGTATTGAGCAGGTGTTGAGCAGTATGAGGTCGGCCTCCTCTATGTTCTCGCAAACGTCATATCCGGCAACCTTGAGTATTGAACCGATGACCTCGCTGTCGGCAAGGTTCATCTGGCAGCCGTATGTCTCTATGAATAATTTCTTGTCGTTTTTCACTGTCGGTCTTGTTTAGGTATCGTTTGCGAAGATAGTGATAAAAAATGAAACTATAACAAAAAAGCCATCGCGTACGCGTTTTTATGTATGAATTAAATATTATTTTAACTTTTAGTTTGAATTTTTTCTATAATTCATATAACTTTGTAAGTTGTAGTAAGGTAATCACGCAATCATGAATGACAGTGTAATAATTATCCCCACGTATAACGAGAAGGAGAATATAGGGCGTATGATAGATACGCTGATGGCTCTTGAACATGGATTCGACGTGCTTGTTGTAGATGATGGTTCGCCCGATGGTACAGCGGCCATTGTCCGTGAGGCGATGGAGACGTATCCGGGTAGGGTGCATATGATAGAGCGTTCGGGCAAGTTGGGTCTTGGAACAGCCTATGTTGCAGGATTCAAATGGGCATTGAAGGCCGGGTATGAGTATATCTTTGAGATGGATGCCGATTTCTCGCACGATCCAAAGGATGTCCCCTTGCTTTACGAGGCTTGTGCGAAGGATGGTTATGACCTGTCGGTGGGTAGCCGTTATGTGACCGGCGTGAACGTTGTCAATTGGCCAATGGGACGCGTGCTGATGTCGTACTTTGCGTCAAAGTATGTACGTTTCATTACCCGCTTGCCGGTGTATGACACTACTGCCGGCTTCAATTGCTACAGGCGCGAGGTGCTTGAGACGATAGATCTTGACAATATCCGTTTCAAGGGCTATGCGTTCCAGATTGAGATGAAGTTTACCACGCATATGTGTGGCTTCAAGATAAAGGAGGTTCCGGTGATCTTTGTAAACAGAGTGCTGGGAACTTCAAAGATGAGTGGCGGAATTTTCAGCGAGGCTTTCTTTGGTGTCATTAGACTGAAGGTTGGCAGCTGGTTCCGTAAATATCCAAAAGCGAATAAATGATTTTCCGAGATGGCAAGTAATACGAACAAGGAGTTTGAGAGAGTGTTGGCTGTGTGCCGTGAGTTGTTCAGCAAGAAACTGTATGACTATGGCGCGTCGTGGCGAATCATGCGTCCCGAGTCGCTGACAGATCAGATATACATTAAGGCGAAGCGTATACGTAACCTTGAGACCGGTGCCGAGAATATGGTGGGTGAGGGCATTGTGCCTGAATTTATCGGTATCGTGAACTATGGTCTCATCTCTCTTGTGCAGCTTGAGAAGGGTTTTGCCGACAATTGCGACATTACCCCCGATGAGGCTATGGCGCTCTATGACATCAAGGCAAAGGAGACTCTGGAGTTGATGAAAAAGAAGAACCATGACTACAATGAGGCATGGCGCGGAATGCGCGTGACATCATATACCGACCTTATCCTCACAAAGATTTGGCGTACAAAACAGATTGAGGAATTGGGCGGTGCTACAAAGGTGTCCGAGGGTGTTGATGCCAATTACATGGATATGATAAACTATGCAGTGTTTGCATTGATAAAGCATGGTGTTGCCGAGCAGTAACAAAAGACGCTATGTGGTCATTGTCAATGTGTGCCGTTGGCTGCTCGCATTGGTATTGATGTTGTCGGGTTTCCTGAAGGCTGTCGACCCGGTTGGGGCTGCGCATAAGCTTCAGGAATATGCCACGGCATTTTCCATTGACGGTGTTTCCGGTGCATGGCTGTTGGCGGCTGCGGTGGCACAGGCTGCTGTTGAATTCCTTATAGGTCTCTACCTGTTCCTGGGTGTATACCGTCGTACGGTCTCTTTCCTGGCGCTTGTGGCAATGTCGCTGTTTGTTCCATTCTCGCTCTATGTATGGGTGAGTGGTGCGGTAAGTGACTGCGGCTGCTTTGGCGAGTCGATAGCGATGTCCAATGGAGTGACCTTTGCGAAGAATGTGGTTCTGCTGTTCTTGGCAATAGTAGCTTTTGCAAAGCGCTCTTTGTTCGTGAGGAACTTGAGCCAAAAGACCCGTTGGGTGCTTGTGCTCTTCTCGTGGGTGTATATATTTGCTATGCAGAGTGTTGCTCTGCATCATCTTCCTCTCATTGATTCCGGCTCTTATGCCGTGGGCAGCAACCTGCGCTCAAAGGTGGAGTTTGTTCCGGATGAGTATGAGTACAAGGCGGTCTATTATAACAAAGAAACAGGTAACGCTGAACCATTTATTGTGGATGCCGACACTGTTATGGGTAGCGAGTGGGTGCAGGACGGTTATACCGATGTGCTTGTGGCTCTAGGTACAGAGCCGGAGATTGGTAACTTCTCTATTCTTGACTGGGACAACGATATTGAGTTTGCCGACGAATTGCTTGCCGATACGGGCTATGTCTGCATTGTCGTGATTGAGGATGTTGAGACAGCGTCGGTCACTCATATTGACAAGGTCAATGATCTGTATGACTATTGCATGGAAAATGGCATGCGCTTTTGTGCGGTGTCGTCGTCCTATGGTGCCGAGGTGCTTCTGTGGGTAAAGCGTACGGGTGCCGAGTATCCGGTATATTGGGCCGATGGGGCAATGTTGCGCTCTATGATACGCCCGAATCCGGGATTGGTGCTGCTGAAGGATGGTGTTATCGTGGGTAAATGGGCTGCCGCAGATATTCCGGCTGTTGAGGATTTGGAAAAAGCTCCGGGATTGATGCCGGGGATTGAGGACATCTCCTATGGCGACATGAGACATTGGCCTTTGTGGGTGCTTGTGCTTTTGGGGGTAGTCTTCCTGTTGCCGTTGTTGGATGTGACTCTTGTGGGTATAGGGAATGCCAGACGCAAGAGACTCGATAAGAAAAAGGATGCGGCACAGGCTGTTGATGAAAAAACAAGTGATTTGAATTAATATAAACCTTTAAATTTTAGTAAAAATGAGAAAAAACATTGTTGCAGGTAACTGGAAGATGAACATGAATCTCCAGGAGGGTATTGCTCTTGCTAAGGAACTTAACGAGGCTCTTGTAGCGGACAAGCCAAATTGTGATGTAGTAATCTGTACTCCATTCATCCACCTTGCGTCTGTTGCTCCTATCGTTGATGAGGCTATCATCGGCGTTGGTGCTGAGAACTGCGCAGACAAGGTGTCTGGTGCTTACACTGGTGAGGTTTCTGCCTCTATGGTAGCTTCAACTGGTGCAAAGTATGTTATCCTTGGTCACTCTGAGCGTCGTGCATACTATGGCGAGACAGCAGAGATCCTCAAGGAGAAGGTACAGCTTGCTCTTGCTAACGGCTTGACTCCTATCTTCTGCATCGGTGAGGTTCTTGAGGAGCGCAACCAGGGTATCCAGAACCAGGTTGTATATGAGCAGCTCGCTGGTTCACTCTATGACCTTTCTGCTGAGGACTTCTCAAAGATTATCCTTGCTTACGAGCCAGTATGGGCTATCGGTACAGGTTTGACAGCAACTCCTGAGCAGGCTGAAGAGATCCACGCTTACATCCGTTCAACTATCGCCGAGAAGTATGGCAACGAGGTTGCTGAGAACACTTCAATCCTTTACGGTGGTAGCTGCAAGCCAAGCAACGCCAAGGAGCTTTTCGCTAATCCTAACGTTGACGGTGGTCTTATCGGTGGTGCTGCTCTCAAGGTTGCCGATTTCAAGGGTATCATCGACGCTTTCAAGTAATGATGAAACGCATCGTAATGCTTATATCAATGTTGTTCTGTGTCCTCTGTGCGGGGGCACAGAGCAATATTGTTTCCAAAATCGAGAGCTATGCTTTCGGTGAGGGCAAGGTACGTATAAACCAGCCCGAGAAACTTGTTGCCCTGATGGGTTCAATGGCAAATGCCAACGGCGAGGTGCAGCAGGTAGAGGGTTATAGGGTTCTTGTATATTCGGGCAATAATTCGCGTCAAGCACGTGACGAGGCAAATGCGATGGCTGAATATATGCGCGCCAACTATCCCGGTGCCGAGGTGTATGTGGTGTTTGAGTCGCCTATCAGAACTTGTGAGTATGGCGATTTCCGCACTCGTGAGGAGGCTGAATTGCTGATGTATCGCCTGCGAGCTACAAGAAAGTTCAAGGAGATATCTGTAAAGAAATGTTTGATAAACCTGCCTTATTGATATAGAAATGAGTGGAGAAGATAGAGAAAAGCGTATTGAGGGATTGAAGGAGTGCTGTAGTCAGATGTTGGGGCTTATTGGCGAGGATGTTGAGCGCGAGGGCTTGGTAAAGACTCCCGAGCGTGTGGCACGTGCGATACTTGACACTACCGCCGGTTATTATGAAGATCCCGAGGCTATTCTGCGCGGCGCGATGTTCAAGGAGGATTACAGCCAGATGGTCATTGTAAAGGATATCGATTTCTACTCATTGTGCGAACATCATATTTTGCCATTCTTCGGCAAGGTTCATGTGGCTTATATTCCTAATGGTTATATTACCGGTTTGAGTAAGATTGCCCGAGTGGTGGAGGTCTATTCCCGTCGTTTACAGGTGCAGGAGAGGCTAACGCTGCAGATCAAGGAGTGTATCCAGAAAACGCTCAATCCGCTTGGCGTGATGGTGGTTGTTGAGGCTCAGCATATGTGCATGCAGATGCGTGGTGTCAAGAAACAGAACTCCATTACTACGACTTCTGATTTCTGCGGTGCGTTCAATCAGGCAAAGACCCGTGAGGAGTTCATGAATCTGTTGCGCAATAAATAAACTTTATTGGATAAATAAGGCAGGTTGCACCAATGGTGCAACCTGTTTTTGTTTTATATACCTTATTAAATATACGCGTGCGCGCGTTGGAAGCTGAAAGCTCGGGCAAAACGTAAAGCTTGCTATAATGATTTTACAGCGCTTTTATTTTTTAAGAATTAAGGGCGACGTTACCAAAGCCATATCCTTTGAGCACGTCGTTCAGTGCGCCCTGTGTCTCTTTCAGATATTTGAAATCCTCCATCGCCTCTTGTAATGCTGCAGCGTTCGACAATACTCCCGGGTCTTTCAGACGGTTCATGGTGTCCTTGAGCATTTCGTCTACGATACTCAATTTGTAGGCAATCGCAAGGCGTGTTGTCTGTTCAAACATCACGGCCTGTTCGTTGCGCTCGTCATTGATCTGTTCTGCGGCCTCCTTGCCAAGTATGTGCTGTTCGCTGCACAGTTCGGCTGTAAGACTTGAGATCTCGGCATCGGGATGTGCCATGAAGTGTTTCTCGGGGTCAAATTCCACGTCGTTTGCATATTCGCCGGCTTCGGCAAAGATTCTTTTGTAGAGTGGGTGTGACAATTCAATTCCGTCATCGCCGAAAGAGTAGTGGAGGTGTGAATTCACTGTCTCCAAGAATGCGGGTGTCTCGGTCGCCTTGTTTTCGGGTACCTGTAGCATCTTGCCACCATTCTTCATCAGGAACTGTATGATTGCCTTTTCCTTGTGATGCAGCGGGTTGTTGTAGTTGCTTATGATGCTTTGCTGGAACTCATCCATTGCAGGTGCTTCATCGGGCGTGTTGGTGTCTTCGGCAGGGGTGTTCTTCTCGCTTATCTGTTTCTTGTATGTCTCCTCGGCCTTCTGTCGTCTGATCTTTGCAACCTCCTTGACGAGTAGCTGTTCGCCAATGTTGAGCATCTCGCTGCATTTTTTGATGTATTCGCTGCGTAGAATTTCATTCGGGACTACAGCAATGCTCTTAACAACATCGCCAATGAGGCCTGCTCGGCGAATGGGGTCTTCGCCAACCTCGTCAAGCAACAGATTGGTCTTGAATCGTATGAAGTCGACCTTATTCCTTTCAATGTACTGCTCGAACTCTTCGGTCGAGTGTGACTGTGCATAACTGTCGGGGTCTTCTCCATCGGGCAACAGCACTACGTTTATGTTCATTCCCTCTTCCAAAAGCATGTCGATACCGCGTATAGATGCCTTGATGCCGGCCTTGTCGCCGTCATATAGGAGTGTGACATTGTCTGTAAAGCGGTGTATCAGCTTTATCTGTCCTGTAGTGAGGGATGTGCCGGATGATGCCACTACGTTCTGTATTCCTGACTGATGCATGGAGATGACATCGAGGTATCCCTCGACAAGGATGCAACGGTCCTTCTGCATTATGGCCTGCTTGGAGAAGTAGAGGCCATAGAGGTGGTCGCTCTTGTGGTATATCTCACTCTCGGGCGAGTTTACATATTTGGCAGCTTTGGCATTGTTCTGCAATATACGTCCACCGAATGCAACGATCTTGCCCGATATGGTATGTACCGGGAATATTACACGTCCCCAGAAACGGTCCTGCAAGCGGCCGTCGTCGGTGCTGTAGCACACGCCTGTCTTGGCGATGAGTTCGGGGTTGTATCCTGCTGCCACAGCCTTTTTGGCAAAACTGTCGCGGCGCTCAAAAGAGTAGCCCAGGCAGAACTTCTTGATTGTCTCGTCGCGCAAGCCTCGGTGGCGGAAATAGTTCAAACCGATAGCCTGTCCTTCCTCGCTTTCATGCAAAGTGTCGATAAAGTGTTGCAGTGCATATTGGTTGATGACGAAGAGGCTTTCGCGTATGCTCTCCTCGCGTTTCTCCTCGTCGGTCATTTCGCGTTCCTTTATCTCTATATGATATTTCTTGGCCAACCACCTCAGTGCGTCGGGGTAGCTGAGTTGTTCATGCTCCATAATGAAGTGTACGGGCTTGCCTCCTTTGCCGCATCCGAAGCATTTCCATAGGTTCTTTGACGGCGACACGGTAAATGAGGGGGTCTTCTCATTGTGGAATGGGCAAAGGCCTATCATGTTCACACCGCGGCGGCGTAAAGCGACAAAATCTCCTACAACCTCTTCCACTTTGGCTGTGTCCATTATCTGTTCTATGGTTTTCCTGTCTATCATATAATATATAAGGTATCTCAAGTGTAAAGATACTGCAAACTCTGCGTTGTGCAAAGTAAAATTATTCCCTTTTTGATATTTGGTTGAGCGGGGAGTGTTTTTCTTCAACTTTTCTGATGTTGTATAAAAGAAATATTTCCTTAATAATTTGACATATCTGCTCAATATTTTATATAAATGCCACTGATTTTGCGGAAAATGAATTTTTTTCGCATTTTTTTGAAAAAATAGATGGCAAAAGTTTGTAGATATAAAAAATAGTACTACCTTTGCACTCGCTTTCGGGAAGCAACGCGGCAACGCGCTGATGAACGGACAGCAATGATAGATCCTTGACAACATTCCATTACAGACAAGCAGTACAACCTTGCTTGATTATTCAGGCAAGAAGCGTAAGGAACGAAAAACGAACCGTCAATAATTTGAAAATATTTATTCCGGCCAGTACAAACAATTTTTGATTAGTTAGTATCTCTTACGAGATATTTACAGATATAATTTACAACGAAGAGTTTGATCCT
>JAFZFO010000027.1 GCA_017555845.1 Bacteroidaceae bacterium
ACCGACAAGCACGGCATCCGCATCGACGGTTATATTCTCTACTGCATAAAAATAGACCTCAAGAACAGTAGCTTCCTTATCGGCAATTACCTTTGAAATATCATAGATTCGGGTATTGATAGTCTCGTAGTAGGGATATTCTACCGTTATGCTCTCCTGTGCAAAGCCACATACGGTGGCAAATGCGATAATTAGGGATATAAATAGCCTTTTCATACAATAGATTTTTATTGAAAGACGAAGGGGGTTAACATTTGTTACAGCGCGTATTAAACATTTAACACCGATTAACATACAAGGAGAAAAGTCGACGACTTTTCTCCTTGTATGTCATCAAGTTCGTTACAGAACTTTTATTCTTCAACTCGCGCGAGCTTGACGGTGAAGTGACGCATGAGCTCTGTCTCCCATACAATCTTCACACCATGCTTGATGCTGTCGCGGCGGTCGTATACATTCTTCAACGCAACGGCAATCACATCCATGTGGTTGTTGGTATATACACGGCGTGCGATGCACAGGCGCAACAAGTCAAGACCGCCAAAGCGATTCTCGCGTGTTACAGGGTCACGATCGGCAAGGATGTAACCGATTTCGCAGCCACGGATACCAGCCTCAAGGTAGAGCTCAATTGCAAGTGTCTGCGCAGGAAACTCCTCTTTTGGTACGTGCGAGAGCACGCGGTCGGCATCGATGAAAAGGGCGTGTCCACCCACCGGGCGCTGGTATGGAATGCCGAACTCATCAAGGCGCGCAGCCAGGTACTGCACCTGGCGTATACGTGTCTCAATGTTGTCGAACTCGGTATTCTCCTCCAGTCCGACTGCAAGTGCAGCCATGTCGCGGCCGTTCATACCGCCATATGTGAGATAGCCCTCGAAAGGAATACAATACTTCTTTGCGCCCTCGTACCAATCCTCGTGGCGGGTAGCGATGAAACCACCCATGTTCACAAGACCATCCTTCTTTGAGGACATTGTCATACCATCGGCAAGCGCGAACATCTCCTTTACAATCTCCTTTATGCTCTTGTCGGCATATCCCTCTTCGCGTGTCTTGATGAAATAGGCATTCTCGACAAAACGTGCAGAGTCATAGATGACGCGCTTGCCATACTTGTCGGCCAAGGCACGCACCTCGCGCAGATTTTGCATTGAAACAGGCTGTCCGCCTGCGGTGTTGTTGGTGATGGTAACGATGATGAAAGGTATCTTGTCGGCATGCTCCTGCAACGCAGCCTCAAGTTTCTTTGGGTCAACATTGCCCTTGAAAGGAAGCTCGAGCTGTGTGTTCTTGGCCTCATCGATAGTGCAGTCCAAAGCAACAGCCTTGCGGCTCTCGATATGTCCTTTTGTAGTATCGAAATGCGAGTTGCCTGGCACGACAGCACCGGCAGTAACCAAGTGGCTGAACAGCACATTCTCGGCTGCACGTCCCTGATGGGTTGGGATTACATAGCTGAAGCCTGTGAGTCTCTCTATTGTATCTTTCAGTTGGAAGAACGATGAAGAGCCTGCATAGCTCTCGTCGCCCATCATCATTGCAGCCCACTGGCGGTCACTCATTGCACCTGTACCCGAATCGGTAAGGCAGTCAATGTACACTTGTTCCGATTTCAGTTGGAACAGATTATAATCAGCCTCTTTCATCCACTGTTCACGCTCCTCGCGGGTGCTCTTGCGGATGGGCTCAACCATCTTTATTTTCCATGATTCGGCAAAAGGAAGTTCCATAGTAATAGATATTATAGGTTAGTTTTATTTACAGACCCGTTATAATGACAATGGCTCAAAAGGCAAGCCCCATGCCTCGGCAACCTCGCGATATACCACCTTGCCTTCAACGACATTCAAGCCCTTGCGAAGCTCATCGTTGTCGGCACAAGCCTTGCGCCAGCCCTTGTCGGCAAGCTGCAGTGCGTAAGGCAACGTCGCATTTGTGAGCGCCAATGTAGAGGTATAAGGCACAGCACCGGGGATATTCGCAACACAGTAGTGCAGAATGCCATCGACATAGTATATAGGCTCCTCGTGCGTTGTGGGGCGCGATGTCTCGAAACAACCGCCCTGGTCAATGGCTACATCAACGAGCACGGTGCCCGGCTCCATCAATGAGAGCATATCGCGTGTGACAAGCTTCGGTGCCTTCGCGCCCGGAATGAGCACGGAACCAACTACAAGGTCGGCACTCTTTAGTTCTTCGCGTATGTTGTATTCCGATGACATCAATGTCTTTACATTGCGTGGCATTACATCGGTGAGATATGCAAGACGAGGCAATGATATGTCGCAAATTGTCACATCGGCACCCATGCCGGCAGCTGTACGTGCTGCAGCAGTACCCACGATACCGGCACCAATGACAAACACCTTTGCAGGCTTCACACCCGGAACACCGCCCATCAGCTTGCCCTTGCCGCCACGTGGGCGCTCAAGGAAGTAGCAACCCTCCTGCACAGCCATGCGGCCGGCAACCTCGGACATTGGAACAAGCAACGGCAACGTACGGTCCTTGCGCTCTACGGTCTCATAGGCGCAGCACACTGCCCCGCTCTCAACCATGGCCTTTGTAAGCGGCTCGCTCGAAGCAAAATGGAAATATGTGAACACCAATTGCCCCTTACGTACAAGAGCATATTCGCTTGCAATGGGTTCCTTAACCTTTACAATCATCTCGGCAATGGCATAGACATCCTCTATTGTCGGGAGTATCTTTGCTCCTGCCGCAGTGTACGTATCATCGCTGAAACCACTGTTAACACCTGCATTAGCCTGCACATAGACTGTGTGACCATGCTTTGTCATCTCTTGAACACCCGACGGGGTCATACCCACACGGTTCTCATTGTTCTTGATCTCTTTTGGAACACCGATAATCATAGTCGTAAAGTTTAGAAATTCGACAATTGATTTTACGGGAGTGAAAGTACTGATTTAAAAGATAAAAACAAATATTTGAGTATTAAATTTTCTAAATGGCAACTAGGGGAACTATGATGGTTAGGATAGCTAGGATAGCTAAGATTACTAAGATAGCTACGTAGTTACCCTAGACACCCCAGTAATCTTAGAAAAAATATGGGCAGCAGAAATTGCTGCCCATATGCTTGGTGTCTTATTTCCAAAGGTTTCCCCAATCTTCCCGTTTACCTGCAGAGAGATCGGGAGTTTCATTACCGGCGGTACCACCACCAATATTTGTTCCGCCTTGTTCGCCTGAAACAACCGTCATTACAGGCGAAGATAATAACTGGATGTTGACACATTCAGGTGTCATATAATTCTTTTTCATAGTTGTATTATTCAAAATTATCTAATAAATATTTTTTTACCGTTCTTTATATATACGCCCCTGACAGGATTATTGACTTTGCGACCACTAAGGTCGTAAACAATCTCTGCATTCTCATTTTCGCCGTCTACCTCATCAATATCCGTGGTTTCGCCATCATCAAACCTTATTGATATTGATTTTGATGCTGTAACCGGCAACCATGCTGTAGGTATCTGCAAGTAAGCTTTTCCTGCGCCCAAAGATGAGCCATCAGCAAATTGATAGAACATCGGAGCAGTATCACCACTCTTAATGGTGTACTTGTAATTTGTATACAAGCCATCACTTGTAGTACCATCAACAATTGTAGATTCCAATGTACCCACCAACATATTCAACGAGTGCTCATCGGTACTCTCAATGACTGGAACGACATATTCGCCCGGCTCTCCTTTCAGGAATAGACCGGTACCGGCTTCAGCAGTCTGCACTCTCATCAAAGTGACCACCTGCGAATTGCTCTTATAACCGGTTGCTGCATAAGCCTTCAATCCCAGCAGACCGCTAAAGTCAAGTGCGTACTTTGAGCAATATGTACCACTACCATATTGATTAATGGTTATCGTAACATCAGTTACCACCTCTTCAAGTTCTACAATATTTCCAAATTCATTCCATGGCTGAATGCCTTCATATCCATACATTGCACCATAAGGAACATAAAGGGTACAGGCATTTGCACTGAATCCGGAAGAAGCCCAGAAAGACGTCTCACCACCATCAAGACCTTCGAAGTAGAGAGACATGACGACATCGGCAGGAATACGGGATATCACACTTGTAAGGGAACGGCAACCATCGAACACGTTCTTTCCGATACTTACAACACGACTCGGAATCTCAATGCTTGTAAGGAAACGGCAACCGGAGAACGCCGATTCGCCGATGTATTCAAGACACTTACCAAGGTCTATGCTTCTGAATGATGTACAATTCTCGAATGCACGCACTCCGATTGACCTCACACTCGGCATCTTGACGTTTGTAAGGCTTTGACAACCTGCAAAAGCAGAATTTCCAATCATAACGACACCGTCACCCAAAGTCACGCTTTTAAGTTTGGAAAGGCCTCTGAACAAGTAATCTCCGATATTTATAACGCCATTGCCTACGGTGACACTCTCAAGCACCGAGCAGCCGCTAAACGCGTTGTTCCCTATATCGGTAACGGCATCGCCTATAGTAATTTTTGTAATACCGGAACCTTGGAATGCACCCTCACCGATCACATAGCTCTCGCCATCATAATCGGCAGGCAAGGTCAATTCGACAGACTCGCCAAGATATGCAACCAGAGTATTGAGTTCATTAGGCCTACCAAAAACGAAATCACCCTCTACAGAGCCATTCGGGGCATTGACTACTACTTTAGCATAATATGCGATATGACCATTTCCGGTTGTACCCTTACGAAGGGTCAGGTTAGAGAAGTTTATTACTTTTTCAAGAGCAGAGCAACCTTCAAAAGCATAATCTCCAATAGAAGTCACACTGCTTGGCACTACCATCCCGGCAATAGCAGAGCATCCATAAAATGCAGAGTTGCCAATAGACACGACGTTGTCAGGAATCACTACTCCCGCAAGAGCAAAACAGCCATTGAACGCCGAATCGCCGATGCTTGTTACACCAATGCCCATGGTTACGTCAGCAAGGACCGGGCATTCATAGAACGCCGAATTTCCAATAGATGTAACGCGGTCAGGGATAGTGACACTTACAAGGAGAGAATTGTTCTCGAACGCCTTATCACCAATCATATAACCCTCGCCATTATAATCGGCAGGCATGACCAGTTCGGTCGCATCGCCTATATATGCGGCCATTATGTTCGCATCATCATTCACTATCCAGACAAAATCCCCGTCAAGCATACCGTTCGGAGCATTGATGACCCTTTCGGCATAGAATGCAATATGACCATTTTCAGAAGAACCCTTACCGAGGTTCAAATTAGAGAAATTCATTACCATCCTGAGGCGTCTACACTCCTCAAAAGCAGAATCGCCAATAGCGGTCACACTATTAGGCACGGTTATGCCCGAAAGCGCCGAGCAACCATAGAAAGCCTGACTTCCAATGCTTGCTACACTGCTACCGATGGTTATGTCGGCAAGAGCATAGCAATCCTTGAACGCCGCATTACCGATGGATGTAACACAATCAGGAACAATGACACTTACAAGAGCCACATTACCCTCGAACACATTATCGCCAATCACATAACCCTCGCCATTATAATCGGCAGGCAAGATCAATTCGGTTGCATTGCCGACATATGCTACCAAAGTGTTTACACCATCTTCAACACGCCATACAAAATCCCCGTCAACCAGACATCCCGGCGCATTGACTACAATTTCCGCATTAGATGCTATATAACCATTTCTTGATGAACCCTTGCGGATATCAATGTCCGAAAGGTTTATTACAGTTCTAAGCGACTTGCAATCCATGAACGCCTTTTCACCTATGCTTGCAATATCCTTATGTATCTCGGCGCGTACAATACTTTTACAGCCAATGAATGCATATTGCTTTATTTCAGCAACATCTTCAGGAACCACAAGTACGGTTACCAATTCATCATCGAGATACAGATTTTCAGCAATATACAATGGATTGGAGCCAGAACCGGCAAAATCAATCCTGCACCACGCAGAAAGATCAGTTACATGAACAGCCTCAAGCGCATCGCAGGCAGTGAATGCATCGTTGCCGATGCTTATGACGCTACCGGGAATCGTTATACTCTTAAGCGCCGTACAGCTATAGAACGCACTGCTCCCTATCGTAGCGACACAGCCAGGAATCGTTATGTTTTCAAGGCCAGAGCAACCGGAGAACGCACTGCTGCCAATGCTTGTGACACCATCTGGTATTGTCACGTCCTTGAGCCTTGAACATCCACTGAAAGCACTGAGCTCTATAGTGACAACACTGTTAGGTATCGTTACGCTTTCAAGGCCGGAGCAACCGGAGAAGACGCTGTTTCCTATGGTTATGACGCCATTAGGTATCGTTACGCCCGTAAGTCCGGTACAACCATAGAACAAAGCATACCCGAGGCGTGTCACACTGTTGGAGATTGTCACATTTTTGAGCCCCGAACATCCATAGAAGGCCTGGTCACCGAGAGCTGTAACGCTATTAGGAACCGTTATGCCCTCAAGCGAGGTACATTTATAGAAAGCAGATTCTCCGACACTCCTTACACTATTGGGAATTACAATGTCCTTGAGAACGGCACAGCCGGAGAAGGCACCATCTCCAATAGTTGTTACACCATCATGTATTACTACGGTCTCAATCTTTCCGTTACCACAGAACGCATGATTCTTTATTGCTGTAATATCTCCAGGAACTACAAGTTCTGTCAGCAGCACACTATTCAGATACAGTTCCTTTGCAGAACTCAATGGATTGGCTGAAGAGGATGCAAAATCAATCCTGCACCAAGCCGAAAGATCATTCATATAAACCGCCTGGAGAGCGCCGCAGTCAATAAAGACATCCTTGCCGATGCTTGTGACACCATGGCCGATGGTAATGCTTTCCATCTCCGAGCAAAAGGCAAATGCATAATCTCCGATGCTCTTGACGCTGTTCGGGATTGTTATATCCGTAAGGACGGTACAATTCTGGAAAGCGCGCTCTCCGATACTTACGACACTGTTACCAATTGTTACACTTGTAAGTTTGTTTGAATAAGAGAATGCGCTGTTTCCAATAGCCACAACACTATTGGGAATAGTTACGGATATAAGGGAATTACATAATTCAAAAGCGGACTCTCCAATACTCTTGATGCTGTTAGGGAGTGTTATGCCCGTAATTGTAGATTGATAGAACGCTTTATTGCCAATACCAGTAACACTATAGGTATTTCCTTCGTAAGTAACACTCTGTGGTACTGTCACATTATCGACATACTTGGCTATAAAGCTCGGGATTACCTCTACTGACCTGTCTGTGGTATCCGTAACCCTGTAACAGAGTCCATTCACCGCAAACTCCTGTGCAGCCACGGCAGTCGTACACAACAACAGTAACGACGCCAATAGTTGTTTCAAATAAATGTGTCTCATAAAACTATCGTTTTTATTAATAGATATTTCAAACATAGTTTCACGCACTTCCGGTAATCCCCTATATCGCCACTACATGGGAATATATAAAAAAAGACGTGAGACCTGTGCCTACGTCCATAAAACAGGGGCATCGCCAAACGCCTTAACCAAATGAACCGTAAAGAAACAACATTCCCACGCCGTGATATATACTCATGCGGCGTGAGAACGCACATAACCAGCATACACACAGAATGAGCATTGATTGCTCTTGTCCTTGGTTTAAAATTTTGGCGAAATTTCTGTTTTGGACTTAAACAAAATGCTAACATATACCGATGGATTTCTCCCCACCGGCACTGCGAAGATAAATATTTTTTATCAATCCATACTCTTTTTAGGACATTATTTCATAGCAAGAAGAATATTTAGAGTCATTACTGTCATTAAGTCAATCACAAAGGCCATTGCCTAACGGGACACCTTAAAACAAAAACAGCTCCAAATGGAGCTGTTTTTGTCATCTTGTTTTATAGAACATCTTCACTGGCTTATAGCAGAAATTATTGTGCTTCTCAAGAACCTCGCCGGTGTCGGTGTCGAACACCCAGAGGCTACCGTTCAGCCCTTCTTTCTGCGGTTCGTAGAACGCCACATAGGTAATCTTGTGGTCTTCGCTCATTTCAAAGCCTGTAATCTGCGCTGCCGGGCTGCCTACTGTCAACAATGTAGGTGCATTGGGCAAGCCAGCCAAGTCCATTGTGTAGTTCCAACGGCGCACCTTGTTGCCGTCGGCAAAAAGAAGGGTATAGTATGTCTTGTTGGCGATACAGGGAGTTGAAATCTTTATTGGGTTGTTCATCAATGTTGTCAACTGTGTATTGGCTGTATAGAACACCGGCTCCTGGTTTACGTAGTCGTAGCCCCAAAAATCGGTATAGAGAACCTCGGTGCGTGTTGAGACACCCGGTGTGCCGGCAAGCTTTGTCATGGCAAGGAACTCCTGATGGCCGGTAACGCTTTTCTGCTCGGCAGTCATTCTTACCTTTACCATTGTTATGAGCTCACGATTAGCGAAGTGGTTCTTGCTTGCATAGAGTGAATCGCCAAGCATCAGGTGGTATGGCTCGCCGCAATAATATGGGCCGCTACCATAGTATATGAGGCTCATACCCTTGTTCTCGGTATCGAAAAGGAGTATATCGTAGTAGCTGCCGTTGACATTGGTTATGCAGCTCTGCGCGTATGTATACTTGTGTTTGGCAGGTTCGGCAACAACGCCCTCGGCTACAGAGAAGTCATAGACCTTTCCGTTCTCGCACAGGATGGGATAGATTGAACCGACAGGGCTGATAGAGGGAACACCGAGCATTGTGGGCTTGAAATCGTCATACTCGGGCACGGTGAACATATTCTCTACCACCATTGTCTTTTCGTTCAGGTAGTATATTGCGGGATCGTCGTTGCGGTTTCCACCACCTGCACAGGCAATGATGAGACGGCCACCACTCTGCACAATATCCACCGCGCCTGCAGCAAAATCGACATCGGGGTTGTTGCGGGTGAAGCAATCGTATGAAGTAAACTTCGCTACAGCGTCGGGAGTCATTGGCTCCTGCATGAACGAGAGCAATGAGTTGCCTTCGTTGTCACGGCTGAGCACTGTGATTCCATACTCATAGTCTGAGTTCACATACATCACAAAGGGGAAGAACGACTTGCCGTCCTCGTTCTCCACAATAAGGCGGCAGTTGAACTTGCCCAGCTCATTGCCTACATACTCGAACACCTCGTCGTGTGAATAGGGCTGAAGATTGATTTCCCATGTGTATGAGAGTGGTTTGTCAACATTCTCCTGTGAAATTACAGGCTTGATGACAAGAGTATCGAACTTGTATATGTTATAGACCGAGTCTATTCCCTGCTCAATAGTAATGTTCGACAACGGTTTGTCGGCCGGTGTAGTGTTGTCCTGGAAGCAGGCAACAAGCAGTGGGAAAGAGACCAGCAATAAAAGCCATTTAAAAGTTTTCATATCTGTTATATCTGTTTTCAATAAAACAATAGCCCGCTATCAGGCAGCGTTGGGATCGGGGAAATCGAATGGGAAGTCGGGGAACTCCGAGAGTATGTAATCCCTGTTCGCCGGGTCGTTGAAATAGTCATACATAGGAGTGTAGATATACTTCTTGAAGACTGTGCGGTACTGGTAAGGGTCGCCATACTCAATGTGCTCGAGGTTCTCGCCATAGAGCTGCACCATCTTCTTGTATGTCTCGGGCTGCACATCCTTTACTGCGTGGAAGAACTCGACCATCTTGATGAACTTGAGCGGGTGCCACTCGCCAAGGTATTTTGTCTGCCACACCTTCTCGCCACGTGCATTGTACCATTCGGGCTGGTCGACAGAGTTGTCGAAGCGGAACATGCGCACCTGATGCAGTGAATCGAGCGTCGGTGTAAAATGGTCGTTGGATATGAGTCTTACACACAACTTGTATCGTGTATAATCGGGGTAGCTGCCCTCGAGCTTGTCGCGGTAGATGGTCACGGGGATATAACCCACTATTGAATCGGGCATGATGCATGCCTCGCCAATTGTGTACTGTACCCCTTCCTCGGCAAACGTAGAATCGGGGTCGATGTAATAGCCTATTGGGCGCTTTACCTTGCTTATGCCACCCATTACCTGAACAGGAATGTTGTAGGTGTGGGTCTTGACCTCGACAGGCGTTACACTGAACGAGTAGTTGAGTGTGTCCTTTGTAAAGTAGATACCTGAATTCCCAAGATCAAACTTCATGTAGTTGTCATCATCGCAAGAGGCAATGAGAGCCACTGCCGGCAGCATTGCTGCAAGAAATATTCGTTTTATATTATTTGTAATCTTCATCATTCTCCTGTTTAAAAGTTTACAGCTTTAACCGCACTTTGTGCGCTTGAACCTGCTCCCGCTCGGCATAGTAAAAGTAAACTTTTCCTCTGCTCTCGCTTACTCACAGCTTTCACTTTTCACATTTCCCCTTTTTTAGTTTCTGTTTTCCTTTTCAATGTCCGGAACAGGAATTGCATATATGCCATTGACAGGCTCGTAGGTTGTCTTGCCATCATAAGATACGATAGGCAGGTTCTGGCGCTTCATGTTGAAGTAGGTCTGTCCCTCGCCAATCATCTCCTTGTAACGCTCATCGTTGATGAGTTCAACGGTCAGTTCCTTGTGGGCAAGCGCCTCAAGGCCACGATGCACACGCACGGTATTGTAGAGCTCCAACGCCCTGTTGTAGTCGCTCTCGAGCAATGCCTCGGCTGCAATGTAGTACATCTCGGGGATACGTATCATGTTTATTCCAAGGATGAGGTCGGCAGGACGGTTCGCCGAGTTGTTGTTATGCTCATAGATATCGGTAAACTTGCTCAAGCGGTACTTTGTTCCGCTGCCTGTACCCGACTCGGAGAAATAGGCCATTGTACGGTAGTCGGAGCCTGTAGCGTCCTTCTCATAAAGCGACATGAAATCCTCACGCAAGTCGAGTGAGTAGTAGGATGTCATCTGCTGCAGCTTGGCATTGACATTGGTGTAGAAACCGGCATAGTAGACGCCGAAGATTGTCTCCTTCTTTGAAAGCACGCCGGCAAGGTCGTTCACAACCTCGGTCTTGCCCTTCAATGTATATTTGCCGTCATTTATCACTGCAAGAGCATAGTATGCGGCATTCTCCATGTCGCCCATTGTAAGGTAGACACGTGACAGGGTTGCCTGCACTGCACGCAGGTTGAAGTGTATCTGGCGGTCGAGCATGTAGTTGCCCTCGTTCTCATGGTTGTCCTCATCGGCAAGCAGAAGCTCTGCCTCGTGAAGGTCGGCAAGGATATGCTCATAGTTTTTCTCAAGGCTCTCGAAAGCGGGAGTGTTCAATGAGAACTCGGTAGCATAAGGAATGCCGTTAGCCTTTGGATTGACGGTATACTGCTGGGCAAACAGACGTACAAGGTCAAAGTGCATGAAGGCACGCAAACCCAGAGCCTCGCCACGGTATACCGTATAAGGATATACTGTAGCATCCTTTACCAACGGTGCATTGAGCACGCTGTTTACGTTTGAGATATTCTTGTACATGGCTGTCCAGGCACTCTCAAAGATTCCCTTTACCGATGAGTGGGTCCAATCATACTCGCCCATAGCCTTGACACCGTCGCTTCCGTTGCACCACAAAGTGTGGGAGAGGATCTCCAATGTTGAGAAGTGGAGCTCCTGGCCATAGAGCGACTGGGTGCGCAACTGTGAGTAGACGCCATACATGGCATCTTCAATACCCTGCTGTGTGTTCAGGAGTTCGTCACGCTTTGCCTGACCGTCGGGGGTAATATTGAGGAATCCCTCGCACGATGTTGTTGCAAGCAACAGTGCAGACATGAATGTCAATATATATATTGTCTTCTTCATAATTGGCATCGTTTAGAGTGTTACATTAAGATAGAACTCGAATCCCTGGCTGTAGAGGTAGTCGGTACCACGCTCAATCTTCACAGTCGAGAGGCGCAGGATATCGGTAAAGTTCACACCAAGGCGCAGATTACGCAGCTTCATCTGCTTGCATACCTTGTCACTGAACTCGTAGCAGAGGTTGAGTGAACCGAGTGAGAGGGTATTCTCCTTCTCGGCGAAACGGTCGGTCTGCTCGGGGCGTGATGTATCGGCAATATCCTTGTAGACAGCATGGTCGCCCGGCTGTTTCCAACGGTCGTCAAAGACGCGCTGGTCGGCGTTCTGCTTGGGATTGGCACCCTCGACCTTTGTGGCACGTGTGGTGTTGTATACCCATGCTCCGGTGCGGAAGTTGAACAAGGCATAGACGCTGAAGCCCTTCCAGAACACATTGGTGCTGAATGTACCGGCCCAAGCAGGCTCTGTATCGCCAATGAGCACCTTGTCGGCAGGATCATACTCGAATGTATACTCGCCATTGCGCTTGATGTAGACCTCCTTACCTGTCGCTGGGTCAATGCCTGCCGAACGCACGAGCTTGAGTGCTGTGACGCTCTCACCCTCGGCATACTGTGGCAGTGGAGTGAGATAGAGACCGGCATTCTCCTGGTTCTGCTTGTTTATCTCCTCAAGAGCCTTGTCAATCTTGGTAATCTTGTTACGGTTCATGTAACCGCTTGTTGCAAGGCGCCAGTAGAAATCGTTGTTGCGGAAGATGTAACCGTCAATCTGGTACTCGAAACCCTTGTTCTGCAACTCGCCGAGGTCCGATGTAGCCATTGTCACACCGGTAGAAGGTGCCTTTGACTTATCGAGCAAAAGATCCTCGGTATTGCGGATATAGGCATCGACGGTAAAGTTCAGACGGCGGTCGAACATACTCAGGTCAAGACCTACGTTGTAGTTCATTGTGCGCTCCCATGTGAGGTCGACATTACCGATGGTTACAGGAACAGCACCGATACCGTTCTTGTACTCATAGTCGTTGAGGTACTGATACATTGTCATCGCCTGGAATGGACTGAATGTTACCTTACCTGTGTAACCGGCACTACCGCGCACCTTGAAGACATCAAAATTCTTCTTCACGTCCTTCATGAACTCCTCGTTCATGACGTTCCATCCGAGACCACCTGACCAGAAGTGACCGAAGCGGTTGTTCTCGCCGAACTGCGAAGAACCGGTTGTACGCCATGTGGCATCAACGAAATAGCGGTTGCGCCATGAAAGGTTACCGGTAGTGAAGAAACCGACATCGGCAGTCTCGGCCTGCGAGCCATAAGGTTTGCTGTCGGTTGGATAGCCGGCAGCATTGCCAATATAGGACATATCGTCATTGAAGAAACCGATGACCTGCAGAGTCTCGGCGCTGCTCTTGGAGTGGTTGATTTCCCAACCTGCCGAGATGCTCACAAGTGACTCATCCTTGAAGAACTTGTTGAATGTACCTACAATGTTTCCGTTGTAGCTGTTGTTGCGTGTTGTACCCTTCACATAGCTACCCTTCTTTGAGAGGTCGGTAACATTCTTGTATACAAGTGAATTGGGCGATGTAAAGTTATCACTGTCGCCGGCACCGCTTGTAAGGTTGAAATGACCGGTAAGCAGGAACATGTTGCTGATATCCCAACGCAAATCGGTACTGTTGCTCAATGTGCGCTCGCCACTTTTAGAGAAGCTGCCGAGCGAAGCCTCATAGAGAGGGTTATTCAAATCCCAAGAGAGGTTTGTATTTGGAGTACCGTCATCGTTGTACATGCGGTCATAAGGGTTCATCTGCACATACTGTGAGAATGAGCCATAGGGCGAGTTCTTCACAGCCACCTCCTGATATGTAGTACGGTTAGAGATAGTCAGGTTGCCTACATAATAGTCAAGTTTGAAACCTACACCGTTGCGCTTGCGGTAATCGCCTTTCATGACACCGCGTGTATCGCCGAAACGGCCGGTAAGCTCATAGCGGAGATTCGATGCACCACCGTACACACGCAACGAGTGGTCATGTGACAAGGCCGCACGTGCCGGCTGTGACAACCAGTCACTGCTCTGCCCTGCAGCAATGAGCTTGTAACGCTGGTTATAGAGTTCGTCATACTCATACTGCAATGGCTGGCCAGTAGTGCTGTTCACTGCACCCTTTGCATCGTAAAGACCTGCAAGACGCTCGTACTCGAGTTTCTCGGCAGCCGACAGCACATTGTAGTCGCTGAGCACGGGCAACTGGAAGTTACCTGTAAAGTTATACTGCACACGCAGGGTACTCTCCTGTATTGGCTTGCGGCTGATGACGATGACACCGTTGGCAGCCTTTGAGCCATAGAGCGCGGTAGCCGAAGCATCCTTGAGTACTGTAATCTTGTCAATCTCATTGATGTCGAGGTCATAGAGCTCCTGCATGGTAATCTCTGTTCCGTCGAGAATGATTGTTGGTTGGTTGACCTGCAGTCCACTGTTCGAGAAAGAGCTCATACCACGCAACACAAGTTCGGGAGTGTGGTTAGGGTTTGAACCCTGGCTTGTATTCTGTACCATTGCCATACCCGGAGTAAGTGCCGAGATGGCGCTTATGAGGTTAGTACCCGACACCTGACGCAGCTCAACACCCGAAATCTCGGTTGCAGAACCTGTAAAGGTCTCTTTGTTCTTTGACACGAAACCTGTCACGACAACCTCGGTAAGCGTATTACTCTCCTCGGAAAGCTCCACTCGAAGATTCTGCATGTCCTTATGGTCTACAGAACGGAATTTTGCCTCATTATAACCTACGTACGATATACGCAATTCAAAATCAATGACAGGAGAGATTATCTTGAAGTGTCCCTCATAATCGGTTGATGTACCGGTTACCAGACGGCCACCGGTCCACACTGCAACGTTAACACTGATCAATGGTTCGCCGGTCTTCTTGTCGACTACGATACCCGATGCAACCCTCAGTTCATCGTGGTCGGGCGACACGGCATTGCCTGCAAAAGCACCGGCAGGCATCAAAGCCATGACGGCAACAAGCAGAAGCACAAGCAGTGTTCCCCTAATATTTCCATTAAACTGCAATCTGTTCATTTTTCAGTTCTTTTTTCACTTTTCAAATTCAGGTTGCAAAATTACAAAAAACGGCGCTCCCCACAAAGAGGGAGCGCCATATTATATGTTAAATATATAATTAAAATATATTATTTAATGCGATAAATCTTGATAGATTACTTAACCAAGACCTTTTTGCCATTTACGATGTAGAGACCGGGAGTTGTGATAGCATCAATCTTGCGACCCTGCATATCAAAGATACCCTTTACAACAGTGTTCTCAACAACGATGTTCTCGATGCCTGTAGGACACTTTGTAGCAGTCACATTCTTATAGAACGCAGCAGCGCTTGTTGCTGTAGTATCCCAATTGTAGTTCTTGAGGAAGAAGTTTGCAATAGAGATTGAACCATTCTCATTTGCAGTGAACAATACAGGAGACTCTGACGCATTCATGTCATAGATCTTTAGGTAATCGGGGTACTTGCCACCTGCGAACTTGCCGGTCTGCATCTCTGCAGTCTTGTTGTCATCGGCAATAGTCAAGAGGATACCACCATAATTGATACCCTTTACGTCATTGCTCATGAACTGGGTAATGAATGCAGAACCAGAGAGTTCTTCAATTGTCATATAGAAAGAAGATGAATACTCCTTGCCATCATAAATATCCACATTGGCAGCAGTCACCTCCCAAGTACCATACCAATCGAATGGCTCAGCCTCCTCAACATCGCCGCCTACAGCAGGAATTGTTACATTCTGATAGTAAACGGCAGCAGACTCAGATGAGTTATAGTTCTCGTCGTACTTCAAGTGCTTGATGAAGAAGTTTGAAACATTCACAGAACCATCCTCGTTGAGTGTGAAGACGATTGGAGATGTAGATGCATTCATGTCATAGAGCTTGAGATACTCAGGATAAGAACCACCCACAAACGAACCGCTCTTCATCTCTGCACTCTTGCCATCCTCGGCAATTGTAAAGAGGATACCGCCATAGTTAACAGCAGAAACATCATTGCCCAAGAACTCTGTTACAAGGATTGAGCCGTTTACATCGCTTACAGTCATTGTAAACTCAGCAGGATACTCATTGCCATCGTAAGAGTCAACCTTTCCGGCCTTTACAGTGTGCTGACCCAACCAGCTGAATGCAGGAGTCTCTTCCTCGACAGCCTCCTTTGTGATAACGAGGTTAGTATAGTATGAAATCAAAGCATTCTCATTGCTACCATACTCTCCCGTTGCGACAGAAATACCCATGACAGACATAGTACCATCCTCGTTCACAGTCATCTTTATTGGGCTTGTTGTGAGATTCATGTCAAGAATCTTCATGTACACGCCATCACCCAATGATGCAAGGTTACCGGTGTTGATTTCCACACTCTTGCCATCCTCGGCTGGAGTAAACATGAGACCGCCGTAGTTGATGCCTGCAATATCATAACCGAACACGCTTGTCACGCAATAGATGTCGCTTGTCTCGTAGTATGTTACCTCGAACTGAAACTCAGTTGGCCAATCGATACCGGCAGGATTTGCAACATAAAGATCAGCCTTCACATTGTATACACCGGCCCAATCAAATGCTGGAGCCTCTGTTGGCAACTTCAAAGTACCGTCCATGTACCACTGCTGCAACTTCACGTATGTAGAGTCGGCATCACCGGCCTTGTTCTTACCGATAGAGTCAACAACGAATGAGAAACCGCTGTAGAGAGAGAAAGCCTCCTCTGACTGGCTCTTGAACTCGATTGAACCCTGCTTAACCTTGCTGCCGTTCATGTTACCGAAACGGATACCGTTTGCAGCATCAAGGTATGTGCTGTCATAAGCGATAGCCAAAGAGTTACCATCGAATGTTGCAGGCAATGTAACAGCCTCAAAACCCTCGATAGCGAATGTTGCATTGTAAGCACGGTTGGTGTCATCGCTCTTTGCAAGCGTTACAGCGAACTCTGTTGGGATTGTAGAACCAGCCATTGTGCTGTATGTGCTGTTGCCGGCCTTGAAGTTCCAGTCGCCGCTGATGTCAGCAATCTCAACTGTTGTCGCCTGAACAAGAGTCATCTTCACGTTTGTGTACTTTGCAATGATTGTACCCTTTGCAGCAGTGTAGTCACTCATCTTCACAACTGTGAAGTCTGGGATTGAGATCTCCTTTGTAGCAGGATCGAATGTGTAGTACACAGGACCGTAACTCTCTACTGCCCATGCGCCTGCAGCGCTGTCCCAAACACCGTAAGGGTTGTCACCATTCTCGTTTGCAAGGATAAGGCCATTGCTCCACAACGCAGGGTTGTTGAGGTTAAGAACCTTGAGCTTGTTCTGCTCAATGCTGATTGCATTGATGTTCTGCTGTGTCTGTGAACCTGCAAAACCTACGATTTTTGCAATGTAGGTAGCATCCTCAGAAATCTCAGCGTCACACTCGCTGGGCAACTGGCTCTTATAAGCCTCACCCTCTGCTGAAAACTCAACAGTAGCAGTAAACTTGTACTTGCCGAACAAGTCCACGATGCTGCTTACCTGAGCTGTTGCCTGCATTGCCATAAAGAGCATGAGGCAAACCAACATAAAGTAATTTTTCTTCATAAGTTAAAATTTGGTTTATAATAAATTAAAATTGAATACAAGCCATACCGTCACAAAACGTGACGGCCAAAGTGGCGGCCTCTCTGCCGGTAGAGAGGCCATTCACATTAATGAATAGAAAAGGAATAACGGGTTATTCCAGTTCCTTGAGGAATTTCTTGAGTGGCTCTCCCATGCTTGGGCGCAATGCACCATAAGTGTGCAGCTTGCCCTCCTTGTCATACACCACAAAGAATGGAATACCGCCAACATTCAGAATCTGGCTCAGATTTCCGTCACGGTCGTGCAACTGGTTGCCGTGCATATCAAGTTCCTTTAGCTTCGCCTTCCATGAATCGGCATCAGCATCGGTTGAAACCGACACGAACACGACATTGCCACCCTCAAACTCCTTCTCGAGAGCCTGCAAGTGAGGCACCTCCCTGCAGCAAGGACCGCACCACGATGCCCACATGTCGACATAGACATATTTACCTTTAAAAGTAGAGAAATCCACAATCTTGCCATCGGGTGTTTCAAGAACAACCTCTGCGGGGAAATCGGCACCCACAAGCACAGCCTTGTGCTTCAGGTACTCATCGACATATTTGTCCGACAAATCATATTTCTCGACAACGCCCTTGAGATACTCAAGACCGCCATCAAAGTCCATTGCATAATTGTGGCGTGTAAGGAAGCGGTTCAGGAGCATCGCTGAAACCTTATTGCGCAATGCCTCGCATTCATACTCATCATAAAGGGTCTCTAACATTGCATCGATCTCAATGCCCCCAACGGCAGAGACTGCCGAGTAGACATGCTGTACAGCCGATGATATGAGAGCTGCAGACTCATTATCAAGTACCTCGGCCGCTGACGGAAGGAGTTCTTCTTTGGTAAATGGAATCTCCTTTGCCTTACGTTTCTGGGCACGTGGTATTGAGGTATAGCAATTCTGGGCGGCTGTGTATGTCCAGGCCTTCATGTATTCAGCCACAGTTGCGGGCAATCTGTCGGCCTTGATGATGGAATCAGCTACCGACATATAGCTCTCCACGAGTGCCTTGAGCTCTGCATCGCCCAATCCCTCATTGAACCACAACTTACGGTTGTTCACATACACCATAGTATTGATTGCCGAAAGCGCCCTATTCTCGACCGATGACCTCTCGACAAGTCCG
This sequence comes from Bacteroidaceae bacterium, assembly GCA_017555845.1. Classification (GTDB taxonomy): domain Bacteria; phylum Bacteroidota; class Bacteroidia; order Bacteroidales; family Bacteroidaceae; genus HGM04593. Next base: position 18,677 of record JAFZFO010000027.1, read on the forward strand.
GTTCCGTCAAACTCAATGGCCATATCCTTTTTTCTTGCCTTTGGAGAATATACTGTAGCAAGCCACTGGCCGTTGTTCACTACCATCACCACCTCATAGAAACCCGATTCGGAAACCGGCACCTGGGCGGTATACTTTTCGCCTTTGGGACGAAGTGTCACTGTCTGCTCCTCACCACCGTAGTTCAATGGGCGGACATACACCTTGGACAATTCGGCAGGCACTGTTGAGCTGAATGACATCTCAAAACGGGTACGCTGAGCCGATGCAGCCATTGTCACAAACAGCAACGATAAAAGTATCAATAAATTCCTTTTCATTTTACAGAATAATGCTTTAGATATTAAGGTATAAGAAAGTGCACAATGTGCCTTTTTGAAAATTGGTTGCAAAATTACTCATCTTTGCACTCATTTGCAAACAAAACGAAACAAAACAGGCGTTTTTCCTATATTAAAAATATATAATCAAAGTAAAAGCATACAAATATCCATTTTTCATATCCCCAAATCGCACCCTGGAGCTATGGGGAACAAGAGATAGGCAATATTTACAAAATATTAACAGCCTACGTAGAAAGAAATAGAAAATATTTAATACATTTGCGACAGACTGTAAAATTACTAACCACATCAAATTACTACATCATGAAACGTATATTCGTCATCATCACATGCGCGGCCTTTATGATGGCATGCGGCGGCAACAAGGCACAGAACAGCGAATGCGGAGAGTGCAAGACCGAATGCAGCGAGAAGAAAGAGTGCGACAAGAAGTGTGAGAAACAGGAGTGCGACAAAAAGTGCGAAAAGCAGGAGTGTGCCGAGAAGAAGTGCGACAAGCAGGAGTGCGGCAACAAATGCAAAGAGCAGGAGTGCACAAAGCCCGAGGCCGGTTGCATCACAATAAGCGGTGAGGATTTCACTAAGCTGGTTGCCGATTTGAGCCAGCCCGAGTGGAAATACCTTGGCGACAAGCCTGCAGTTGTTGACTTCTACGCAGACTGGTGTGGTCCTTGCAGAGCCATCGCCCCATTCCTTGAGGAGATTGCAAAGGAGTACGACGGCCAGCTTTACATCTACAAGATTAATGTTGACAATGATCCCGAAATTGCCAATGCATTCAACATCAGCGCAATCCCTACTCTCCTGTTCATTCCAATGGAGGGCCGATACAAAGTCCAGACCGGCGGTATGCCAAAAGAGGACCTCGTGAAGGTAATTACAGAGAATTGCTTCTGACAGCAACCTTTCAGATAAAAAAAATAAATCCCGCCGCTGCTTGCGGCGGGATTTATTTTATATGAATTATGGCATAAAAAAAGAGATTTCCATTTGGAAATCTCTCTGTTGGGCTACCCGGACTCGAACCAGGAAAGGCAGGACCAGAATCTGCAGTGTTACCATTACACCATAGCCCAAGGCTCAATTGCGATGCAAAGGTACTACTTTTTTTTGTAAAACAAATAGTTTTGGCTTTTTTTTTGCTAAAAAAATAAAAAAACTTTCTTTTTTCGGAGTTTATGGCCAAAAAGCCACTCCATTTATTTTAAAATAGACAAAATAAGGAATATCTTTGCAGTGTAACACAGCCAAGACAAAAGTATCATCTTGGCACAACACTTAACTTAAATTCTATAATATGCAAAAAGAAAAAATTGATGCTCAGGATGTCATCAAGCAAATAATAGAGGGTATTCAGGACAAAAAGGGTAAGGGAATTGTTGTAGTTGATATGCTGAAGCTCGGCAACAGCGTATGCGACTACTTCGTTATCTGTCAGGGTAACTCCCCCAACCAGGTAAGCGCAATCACTGACTCGATTGAGGACACTGTAAGAATAAACTGCAAGAAAAAGCCTTACTTCATCGACGGTCTGCGCAATTCACAATGGGTGGCAATGGACTACGGCGACATCCTGGTGCACATTTTCTTGCCCGATGTACGCAAGTTCTACGACATTGAGCACCTTTGGGCCGACGCTACATTAACCGAAATCCCCGACATTGACTAAAAAAGAATGAACAAGAACAACAAAATACCAAAATTTTCACTCAGCTGGCTCTATTTTATAATAGGAGGTGCCCTTTTGTTTATTTACCTCTTTGATGACGGTAACGCAAACCAGGAAATGGTCAAGCCATACTCCGAGGTTGAAGACTACATAAAGAACGGATATGTCGAGGAGATTTCAGTAATAAACAACAGCACACTCGAGGCATATATCATCAAGGACTCGGTGGCTGCCGTTACAGGCAAGCCCGCGACAGACGGCACACGCCTGAAAGTAAAGACCACCATCGGTTCAATTGACAATTTCGACAATTTCATCCGCGAACAGCGCGAGAACGAAGAGGCAAAATTCAAAGGAGTCGTCAAATACGAGGAGCAGAAGAACTTCTGGGGCGACCTTTTCTGGAATGTCGTACCCTTCATTGCCCTGATATTCGTATGGATATTCATCATGCGCCGCATGAGCGGTGGCGGCGGTGGCCAAGGCGGAGTATTCAATGTTGGCAAGTCACAGGCAAAACTGTTCGACAAGGACAAGAATATACGTGTCACATTCAAGGATGTGGCAGGACAGGAAGGCGCAAAGCAGGAGGTACAGGAGATCGTTGACTTCCTGAAGAGTCCACAGCGATATACCGAACTTGGTGGCAAAATCCCCAAGGGCGCACTGCTTGTAGGCCCTCCGGGAACAGGTAAGACCTTGCTTGCCAAGGCTGTTGCAGGAGAGGCGAACGTGCCTTTCTTCTCAATGTCTGGTTCCGACTTTGTAGAGATGTTCGTGGGTGTGGGCGCATCACGCGTACGCGACCTGTTCCGCCAGGCAAAGGAGAAAGCGCCATGTATCATATTCATTGACGAGATTGACGCAGTGGGACGTGCTCGCGGCAAGAACCCTTCAATGGGCGGCAACGATGAGCGCGAGAACACCTTGAACCAGCTCCTGACCGAGATGGACGGCTTTGGTACAAACAGCGGTATCATTGTGATTGCAGCCACCAACCGTGCCGACATTCTTGACAAGGCATTGCTGCGTGCAGGACGTTTCGACCGCCAGATACATGTTGACCTCCCCGACCTTAACGAGCGCAAGGAGGTGTTCGGCGTACATCTGCGCCCGTTGAAACTCGACCCGTCTATCGATGTCGATACCCTCGCACGACAGACACCGGGATTCTCGGGTGCCGACATTGCCAATGTCTGCAACGAGGCTGCCCTGATTGCCGCACGTGGCAAGAAGAAGGCTGTCGACAAGCAGGACTTCCTTGATGCAATTGACCGCATCATCGGTGGTCTTGAGAAGAAGACAAAGGTAATGACCCAAAAGGAGAAGGAGGCAATTGCCATACACGAGGCCGGCCACGCAACAATATCATGGTTCCTTGAGCATGCGAACCCGCTCATCAAGGTTACCATCGTACCACGCGGCAGAGCACTTGGTGCGGCATGGTATATGCCCGAGGAGCGACAGATTACAACCAAGGAGCAGATGCTCGACGAGATGTGCGCCACACTTGGCGGACGCGCTGCCGAGGAGTGCTTCATCGGACACATATCAACCGGTGCAATGAATGACCTTGAACGCGTGACGAAACAGGCATACGCGATGGTTGCATACGCCGGCATGAGCGACAAGCTCTCGAACCTGTGCTATTACAACAACCAGGAGTTCTCATTCAACCGTCCTTACAGCGAAAAGACAGCCGAAATGATTGACACCGAGGTGCACAAGATGATCAACGAGCAGTACCAGAGAGCAAAGGAACTGCTCAGCGAGCACAAGGAAGGCCACGCAGAACTGGCAAGGATACTTATCGAGAAAGAGGTCATCTTTGCCGAGGATGTCGAGAAGATATTCGGCAAACGTCCATGGACATCGCGCAGCGAGGAGATTTTCGGTTCCAACGACAAAAGCACAAGCAATGAGAGCGAGAGCGAAGTGACCGAAGTTGCGGATTCTGAAACTGCAGAATAAAGAAACAGACAAACACAACCACAAAACAAGGCAATATGAAGAAGTTTATTGTACGCACACTGAGCGGTGCGCTGTTTGCAGCAATACTGATTGGTTCAATACTCTATGGATGGCAATCTTTCAAATCCATTTTCCTTGTGTTTATGGCTTTGGCTGTAAATGAATTCTGCGTACTGCTGCAGGAGTACAAGAAGATAAAATTCAAATCCACAGCAGCAATGATCTGTAGTATGTGTCTCTACTTTGGATTTGCAATGGTGGCACACAACAGCAGAGTCCCTGCCGTTTTGGTTTTCACACCATATATCATAGCCGTGGCTGCTGTGTTCATCCACCGACTATTCTCCAAGGAAGGGAACAACATTGAACACCTTGCCTATTTTGCCTTGACACAGCTTTATGTAACACTGCCATTCTGTCTGTTGCAGACCCTATCGACAGCAGGAGCACCCGAAGGCGAGACCTACTATTGGCTATTCCCGCTTTCAATCTTCATCTTCATATGGTGCAACGACAGCGGAGCATACTGCATTGGTTGCCTCATTGGACGTCACAAGATGTTCGAGCGCGTATCGCCCAAGAAGACATGGGAAGGATTCTTTGGTGGAGTAGCCGTTGCTGTAGGCGCCAGCGTTGTAATGGCACACTATTTCACAGTAATGAATGTATGGCAGTGGATTGGTATGGCAGTGGTTGTTGTAATTGCCGGCACCTTGGGCGACCTCATAGAATCGAGCATAAAGCGCGAGATGGGAATCAAGGATTCGGGCAATTTCCTACCTGGGCACGGCGGCTTGCTCGACCGTTTCGACAGCACATTGCTTGCAGTGCCCTGTGCCATTGTCTATCTGACATTCATGGGAATTCTTTAAGACCTGCCTTTAAGCAAAGAGACAATTTTCTCGGCGGCGCGCTGCGATGCACCGGGCTTGCCAAGAATCTCCATCATACGGCTATACTCATTGAGCATAGCCGTTCTTTTTTTGCCGTCATGAGGCAACAGCTCGCCGAGCTCCGATATCACATTCTGCAATGTCATCTCCCCGGCAACAAGTTCGCGCACCACTTCTCTATCGGCAACAAGATTCACGAGTGACACATACTTGACCTTGAGGAAATGCTCTTTCAGCCATGAATAGAGGCGTCCCATTGGCATGGCATAGCATACAACCTGAGGAACATTGAAAAGTGCAGTCTCAAGGGTTGCAGTACCCGATGTAACCAAGGCCGCGTGGGCATTATTGAGGATGTCGTATGTCTGACCGAATATTATCTTTACACCGGCATCAAGATAAGGCGCATAGTACTCCCTGTCAATGCCCGGAGCCCCAGCCAGCACTGCCAGATAGCCGGGATATTGTTTCATTGCCTCCAGCATCATTGGCAAATTGGCCTTTATCTCCTGTTTGCGGCTACCGGCAAGCAATGCCACTATAGGTTTGTCGCCCAGGCCATTACGTACAAGAAAATCGGTACGCGACAACGCCCTGTTGCGTTTGAAGTCATCCACTGCATCAACGCAGGGATTACCCACATAGTTGATTCTGTAATTATGTTTCTTCTCAAAGAAATCAATCTCGAACGGCAAGATGGAAAAGAGTTCATCGACATCGCGCTTTATATTCTTGATACGGCGCTCTTTCCATGCCCATATCTTTGGCGAGATATAATAGTAGACAGGAATCTTGGTATTTTTGTGGATATACTCTGCTACCGAAAGGTTGAAACCCGGATAATCCACAAGTATCAAAGCATCGGGTGCCCACTCCTCGACATCCTTCTTGCACAATCTCATGTTGGCAAAAATGGTCCTCAAATGCATGAGGACAGGAATAAAGCCCATATATGCCAGTTCGCGATAATGCTTGACGCGAGTACCGCCGACTGCCGACATCAGGTCACCGCCAAAAAAACGGAATTCGGCACCGGCATCGACTGCCTTTATGGAGTTCATCAGATTAGAGGCATGCAGATCGCCCGACGCCTCGCCAACTATGAGATAATATTTCATTTGTCCCTAATGTTTATCAAAGGTTCCACGACTTCATATCATCGAGCAGACGATAATCGGTCATATCTATTGTGGTGGGTGTGATTGAAACGTAGTTGTTGTCGAGCGCCACACGGTCGGCCGAGTGGTCATTGTCCTCAACAACGAATTCTCCGGTAAGCCACCACCACTCGCCTCCACGCGGATGGTTGTGCGACTCCCACTCATTGACCCAACGTCCAATAGCCTGACGGCACACCTTTACACCCGCATATGACTGCGAATCGGGGAAATTCACATTCAGGCAACTGCCCGTAGGCAAGCCACGCTCAAGCACTGCCGCCACCACCCTGCGTATCACATCATATGTTGGAGCAAAATCAGCATCAGCATCGTGTGAACAGAGCGAGAATGCCACCGATGGAATGCCTTTCATGCAACCCTCGAGCACAATGCCCATCGTGCCCGAATAGTGCGCATTCACAGCCGAATTGTCGCCATGGTTTATACCGCCGACGACAAGGCTTGGACGACGGTCAAGTATGCTATGGCATGCTACCTTCACACAATCGCATGGAGTTCCTGTACACGAATATATCTGCAAACCGGGCTCCGATGCTACAAGTTCAACTTTCAAAGGCACCTCGCTTGTAATGGCACATCCCTTACCCGAACGACCGGTATGCGGTGCAACAACGACAACATCTCCAAACTCCATCAGCACTCTTGCAAGGCAATTTATACCCTTTGCACGGTAACCATCATCATTCGAAACCAATATAAGTGGTCTTTCAATCATAACTCAATCTGTTTTATCAATGGCGCTAAGATACGAAAAATTTGGCGATTTCACTCAAAACAACTATTTTTGCTATGATATATTAACATTGCAAACACTACAAATCACTTGATTATATGAAAAAGACGTTTCTCTGTTTTGCCGTAATGCTCATAACGGCAATTTCATTCAGCACGAACGCACAGAGTGTCAAGATCTACCCCATTCCACAGGATATGACATGGGGCAACGATGTGGCATTTGAGAACAGCGCAAGTTACACAATTACCGGCGAGGCCGATGCCGATGCTGACGCCATCAACCTTTTCAAGAAGAATTTCAGCACAACCGACGGTTCCGTAGAGCTCATCATCGGCGAGCGTGGCGACGCTGCGGTGGCGGCATACGAGAACTTAATCCCACAAAAGAGCGAGGGCTACTACCTTGAGGTCACATCAAACAAGGTTGTCATTGCCGGCAACGACGGCTCAGGAACATACTACGGCGTGCAGACATTCACACAGATGACAGCACAGCCAAACGTGATGTGCGCTACCGTCACCGACTACCCAAGCGTTCCACAACGCGGATTGGTTGAGGGTTACTACGGCAACCCTTACAGCGAGGCCGACCGCATGGGACTCCTGCAGATGTTCGGCGAGATGAAGATGAACGTATACATCTACGGTCCAAAGGATGACGCATACCACAAGAGCAAATGGCGCGAGGAGTACCCAACCGAGCTTGGACAGAAGATCACAGAGTATGTAAACGTTGCAAAAGCCAACAAGATTGAGTTCATGTGGGCAATCCACCCGGGCGAAGACATACAGTGGAACGACACCGACAGAGCAAACATCGTGAACAAGCTCAAAGCAATGTGCGCTCTTGGCGTGAGAAGTTTCGCAGTGTTTTGGGATGACCTCTGGAACGACGACGGAACACACGGCGACGAGCAGGCCGAACTGATGAACTACATCGCTGCTGAGTTGAAGAAGGCATACCCAGATGTGAAGCCACTTACGATATGCCCCACACAGTACAACCGCGGATGGGCGAACAGCGTATACTTGCCTGCACTCGGCACCATAATGGACAGCGACATCAACATCATGTGGACCGGCAACAGCGTGGTGGACATGATCAATTACAGCGACATGACATGGATCAATAACCAGATCAAGCGCAAGGCATACATCTGGTTGAACTACCCCGTGAGCGACTACTGCATTAACCACCTACTCATGGGACCCACATACGGCAATGACCTGAACATCGCCGACATGCTCTCGGGCTTCGTTTCAAACCCAATGGAGTATGCCGAGGCATCGAAGGTTTCACTCTTCAGCATTGCCGACTACACATGGAACATGCCGGCCTATGATTCAAATGCATCGTGGGAGGCAGCAATGAAATACCTGATGCCCGAAAACTATGAGGCATTCCGTTTCTTCTGCGAGAACAATGTAGACCTTGGAGCAAACACACACGGTCTGCGCCGCATGGACGAGTCACCCGAATTTGTCAAGGCCAAAGAGATATATAACAGCAACATAGCAACAGATAGAGAGGCTGCATACGCAGCCATCAGCGAGCAGTTCAAAAAGTTGGTAAACACTGCCGAGACGCTTTTGACAACAGATGAGGCCCCTGCCCTGACAAACGAGATAAAGCCATGGATTGAGTCTATGAAATATCTTGGCCAAAAGGGTGTATGTATTATTGAAATGAACAATGCGCTCACAGACAAGAATCCTGAAAGTTTTATCGACAACTACTTGAAATACAAGGAATACGATGAAGCACAGGCAGCACTCCGCTCACGCGACTTTGCAGGTTCTTTACGAGTTGCCACACCGGCTGTCGGCACCGTGCACATCGAACCGTTCATGAAGGACATCATAGGCGCACTCGCTGCCGAGTACAAGGAGGTCTACGACTACCGCACCGATGTCTTCCCCGCACAGGTTCTTGAGAACGGCACATACCATATCATGTACAACGGCCAATACCTTACAAACAACAACAAGGCTGCCGGTGCAAAACCTGTATTCCAGACCGAGCAGGACAACATACGCCCACAGAACCAGGAGTGGAAGATAAGCATCGACCCAAGCACCAACCGTTACAAGATCATCAATCTTGAGGACAACCGCTACCTCAACGAGAATGGTAGCTTCACTGTCAGCAATGAGACAAACCCATACGAGGCTGTTTGGCACACATACGACATCACACTGCTTGCAAACGGCAAATACGCCATTCAGAACGGCGGCAGCGCCGGCACCGCATTCTGGACTGTAAACGGCACACAGATACAGAAAGGCAACACAAATGCATTGCCCGACAAGTACATCTTCGACATCATTCCATTGGGCGGAACAGCAAAGGAACCACTCATTGACCAAGACGAGGTTTACTACATCATGGACGGCAACCGTTACCTTACAAACACAAACATCAAGGGCAGCGGCGGCACACCGACATTCAAGGAGGTTGCAGAACCAACTGAAGCACAGGAGTGGAAGATTGCGCCCGATGCAAACGGCAACAAGTGCTACAAGATAACAAGCAATGCCGATGGCCGCTATGTCAACGAATATGGCGTGTTCGGCACAAACCAGTACTATGCAGACTGGAATACTTACCTGCTGACACAGATGGGCGACAAGTGGTCTATCCGTTGGACACAGTCGGCTGCAAAGAACGGTACAAGCTACATTGTGGTATCGGGCGACAAACTCGAAGCTAAGGACGTTGCAAATTCCGAGAGCTACACCGTAAGCATTGTACAGAAGGGCGCAGACACATCAATCGACGGTGTCTGCAACGAGAATGGCGACATCAAGATATGCGATGAAGAGATTCTCGGCAACAACGGCATCAAGTCAATGAAACTATACGCTCCGGACGGTTCACTCGTGAGAAAAAGCGAATGCAACCATTTGTCCATCAACGGATTGAATAAAGGACTGTACATTGCTGTAACACACGACGGCAACAAGGCAAAAGCCTATAAGGTTACAGTAAAATAAGACTGTAGATGTCATTCATGCGAAAATGTTACCGTGCCCCAAAGCGCGGTAACATTTTTTATGATTTGTTATTAACTTCCTGTTAATAAGTAACGGGATATTTTTTACCACCTACTGACTTTTTTTACTACCTTTGCATTATTATATATTTGGAATATTGTCACTATGCCGTACTACAGTCACGGCAATACTAAATAATTGAGACAAAATGGGAAAGATCATCGCATTGGCAAACCAGAAAGGTGGTGTGGGCAAGACAACTACAGCCATCAACCTCGCCGCATCGCTTGCCGCATTTGAAAAGAAAGTACTTGTAATAGATGCCGACCCACAGGCAAATGCCTCATCGGGTCTTGGCATTGATATCCGAGAGATAAAGAGTTCAATTTACGAATGTCTTATAAACAAGTCCGTTGCCGAGGAGAGCATCAGCTCAACATGTGTCAAGGGACTCGACATAATCCCATCGCACATTGACCTTGTGGGCGCCGAGATCGAGATGCTCGACCTGCCCAACAGGGAAAAAATCATGCGCGAGGCATTGGCGCCCATCAAGGATAGATATGACTATATCCTCATCGACTGCTCGCCATCATTGGGACTCATTACCGTGAACTCACTCACTGCAGCAGACTCTGTAATCATCCCTGTACAGTGCGAGTATTTCGCGCTTGAGGGTATCAGCAAACTGCTGAACACCATAAAGATCATCAAGTCGAACCTTAACCCTACACTTGACATCGAAGGCTTCCTGTTGACAATGTTCAACTCACGCCTGCGATTGAGCAACCAGGTCTACAACGAGGTAAAGAAACACTTTAGAGAACTCGTGTTCAACACCGTCATACAGCGTAACATCAGATTGGGAGAGGCCCCAAGCATGGGTATACCGGCTCTGATGTATGATGCTGAATCTACAGGCGCAAAGAACTACCTGTCTTTGGCCGAAGAGATACTTAACAGAAATAACTAAGAAACTTTTTCCAGAATGGCAAAGCAGAAATTCACACTCGGACGCGGACTTGACGCACTCATTTCAACCGAGGCAGTCCGCACTTCGGGTTCATCATCAATAGGCGAGATTGAGATTGGCAAGATTTTTGCCAACCCCAACCAGCCACGCCGCGACTTCAATGAGGAGGCGCTTCAGGAACTTGCTGACTCAATAAATGAGCTTGGTGTAATACAGCCCATCACACTGCGAAAGATGGAGGATGATACCTACCAGATCATTGCAGGAGAGAGACGCTACCGCGCATCACAGCTTGCCGGCAAGACAACCATACCGGCTTATATACTCAAGGCCGACGATGAGGACACCATGGAGATGGCCCTCATCGAGAACATCCAGCGCGAGGACCTCAACGCGCTTGAGATTGCGCTTGCATACCAGCAGCTCATTGAGCAACACAACCTGTCACAGGAACAGCTAAGCAAACGCATTGGTAAGGGACGTGCCACAATCGCCAATTTTCTTCGCCTTCTCAAGCTCCCTGCAGCCATTCAGGTAGCGCTCAAGGAGAAGAGAATCGATATGGGACATGCCAAGGCACTGCTCTCTTTGGACTCACACGGCCAGCAGATAGAGCTCTTCCACGAGATCGAGAAGAACGGATATACCGTACGCGAAGTTGAGGAGATGGTACGACGCATCAAGGAAGGCGGCGAGACACCGGCTGCCGTACAGAAAAAGAGTGCAGACAAAAAGCAGGATGCTGCATTCCACCAGCTCAAGAAACAGCTTACCAACTTCTTCCAGACACCGGTGCAGATGACCTGCTCGGCAAAGGGAAGCGGAAAAATCAGCATCAAGTTCAAGAACGAGAAGGAACTGGAACGCATAATATCCATCTTTGACCGACTAAACAAATAAAGGGACTGTGGCTGTAGAGAAACTTACATATAAGTTTTTGGTTGTTGTCGCTATGCTCACAATGCTTGCGACAGGCTCCACTGCACAGTCACTCAAGTTCGAGACAAGCGACAGCACACGATTGGCATTCCGCAATGACACAATTGGTACTGCGCACAAGAAGATGTTAATGCCGGACATTGAGGCAATGGACAGCACATACAAGGAAATAACGCTTGCCACCGCCCCACTACAGCCCGACAACACATCATCCACAACCCCGGCGAAAAAGACGGGTACAAAGAGCCCCGGAATAAGGAAGCCCGATCCCGAGACTGCCACATGGCTCGCATTGGCAATCCCCGGTGGCGGACAGATCTACAACCGCAAGTTCTGGAAACTGCCCATTGTATATGGCGGTTTTGTAGGCTGTATGTATGCCTACAACTGGAACGGACAGATGTACAAGGACTACCGTCAGGCCTACCTTGACATAATGGACAGCGACCCCAACACCAACTCCTACAAGGATTTCTTTCGCCCGGGATATGATTACGAGGCAAACAAAGAGTACCTGAAGGAGGTCTTCAAGAAACGAAAGGACCGCTACCGCCGTTGGCGTGACTTGAGCATATTCTCCTTTATCGGCGTATATGCCCTATCGGTAGTCGACGCCTATGTTGATGCACAGCTTTCCAACTTTGACATCAGCGAAGACATCAACTTGAGTATTGAGCCACAGATAATCGACAGCAGACAGATGTATGGAAAGGATTACTATGGTTTCAACTGCAACATCAGATTTTAGACACTATGAAAAAGATTAAAAATATAATCACATTCCTGACACTTCTTGCCACACTGCACTCATGCGGTCTGTTCAAGACAACCCAGAAGGAAGAGGTCGCCGCAAGCGAGGAGACCGTACAGCATATGTGGACAGAATACCGCGCTCCGCAGACCATTGCCACCAATGTGCGATACGAGATTGACCTTGACACAATGACGGGCAACGGATACACTTTCGAGATCCCCGAGAGCATGAACGCCGACATTGACAGCCTGCTCAACAGCTGGCAGGCACGCAACATGCTCAACAAACTTGATTGTGACGGTTCCGAATGGGCGAACATTGTCATTACAGACACCATGTATGCAAAGCGCCTCGCCGCATTGCCGACTATAGTAAGAATGCCATACAACAACATGGTACGTTCATGCATTGACCGTTATACAAAGAACGGACGTTCACAGGTATCGTACCTGCTCGGCATTTCGGAACTTTATTTCCCCATCATAGAGGAGGAGATTGACCGTATTGGCGTTCCACACGAGCTCAAATACCTTCCGATCATCGAATCGGCACTCAACCCAAAGGCAACATCAAGGATGGGTGCAAAAGGACTATGGCAGTTCATGTTTACCACAGGCAAGCTCTATGGTCTGAAGGCGAATAACTATATCGATGAGCGTTTTGACCCGGCGAAAGCCACTACAGCAGCATTGCTGTACCTCAAGGACCTCTACAACATGTTCCAGAGCTGGGAACTTGCCATTGCTGCATACAACTGCGGCCCGGGTAATGTAAAGAAAGCCATCAACCGCTCTGGTGGAAGCACCGATTTCTGGAAGATTTATCCTTGGTTGCCACGCGAGACACGCGGCTACTTGCCTGGATTCATTGCAGCCAGCTACATCATGACATATTACGAAGACCACGGAATATGCCCAATGGAGCCGGAGTTGCCAATAGCCACCGACACCATACATGTGAACAGAAACCTCCATTTCGGCCAGATTGCCGAGGTTTGCGGAGTAGACATCGAGGAGATACGTGCACTGAACCCACAATACCTGAAGGATATCATCCCAGGCGAAAACGAAACATATGTCCTGCGCCTTACCAACAATACCACAACAAAGTTTGTTGAGAACGAGGACTCCATATACAGACACAATGCCGACAAATACTTCCCACAGGTAAACATCGACAAGATGCTCAAGGAAGCGAAGGAGAACAATGGTGCAGGCAATCTCATACGCCATAAGATCAAGAATGGCGAGACACTTGGCTCAATTGCCATCAAGTACAAGGTTTCGGTAAAGCAGATCATGAAATGGAATGACCTGCGCAACTCTAACATACGCGCCGGCAAATACCTGAAAATCTACAAGTAACGCAATGGACAACTACGACGAGATAAGGAACATTGATGAAGAAGCCCAGATAAATGAGGCTTTTCAGGAGCTGCTCGATATCTATCTGGCATCCCAGCATCGCAAGAAGGTTGAACTCATAACAAAGGCGTTCAACTTCGCCCGTCAGGCACACAAAGGTGTCAGGCGACACAGTGGCGAGCCTTATATCATGCACCCGCTCGCCGTAGCACGCATCGTATGCAAGGAGATCGGTCTTGGTTCGACATCAATCAGTGCCGCACTGTTGCATGATGTCGTAGAGGACACGGACTATACCATTGAAGACATACGCAACCTCTTTGGAGACAAGATAGCCGGCATAGTCGATGGCCTTACAAAGATTTCGGGAGGAGTGTTCGGCGCCCACGCATCACAACAGGCCGAGAACTTCAAGAAGCTCCTGCTCACAATGAGCGAGGACATACGCGTCATTCTCATAAAGATTGCCGACCGTCTGCACAATATGCGTACGCTCAAGTTCATGCAGACAAGCAAACAGTACAAGATCGCAGGCGAGACACTGTACATCTATGCCCCCATCGCATACCGCCTTGGACTGAGCCGCATAAAGACAGAACTTGAGAACCTCAGTTTCCAGTACGAGCACCCCGAGGAGTATGCCCGCATAGAGAAGAAAATTGAAAAGACACAGAACGAGCGCGACATCCTGTACAATGAGTTCACACAGCCCATCTGTGAGCAGTTGGATGCAATGGGTCTCAAGTACTATATCATCGGCCGCGTAAAGTCGCCCTACTCCATCTGGAACAAGATGCAGAAGAAGCACGTTGCATTCGAGGATATCTTCGACATCCTTGCCGTGCGCATCATCTTCACTCCACGCGAAGGCAAGGATGAGAACAATGAATGCTTCAACATATATATCGCACTTACCAAGCTGTACAATGCCCATCCCGACCGCCTGCGCGATTGGGTAAACAAACCCCGTGCAAACGGCTACAAGGCACTGCATGCGACATTCATGAGCCAGCGTGGCGAGTGGATTGAGGTGCAGATACGTAGTGAGAGAATGAATGAGGTTGCTGAGAGAGGTATCGCAGCCCATTGGAAGTACAAGAGCGAGAATGGCGAAGCCACCAATGACGACCAGCTCGAGAACTGGCTCCATACCATCAAGGAGATACTTGATGACCCACAGCCTAATGCCCTTGACTTCCTTGACACAATAAAGCTGAACCTGTATGCGACAGAGATATTTGTCTTCACCCCCAAAGGCGAAATCAAGACAATGCCACAGAACTGTACGGCACTTGACCTCGCATACAGCATACACACATTCCTTGGCAACCACTGTATAGGCGCAAAGGTAAACCACAAGCTCGTGCCTATGAGCCACCAGTTGCAAAGCGGCGACCAGGTGGAAATATTGACATCAAATTCATCACATGTAGATGAGAGTTGGCTCGCATTTGCAACCACAGCCAAGGCGCGCGCCAAGATACAGGCCGCCCTGCGCCGTCAGCAGCGTATCCTGCAGAGAGAGGGAGAGGAGAAACTCAACCAGTTCCTTGAGAAGGAGGGCTTGAGCAACTATATGGGCAACGTGGAGAAGCTCTGGAAACTGCACAAGCTGAATGACCGCGACGAGCTCCTTACAGCCATAGGAAAAGGTTCTGTCGTACTTGGCAATGACGACAAGGATGCCCTTCTCGGAAACAAGAAGTTCAGTCTTCAGTCACTCTTCTCATTCAGCAGCAAGGAGAAGAAGAAAGAGGATGAAAAGGAGGTAAAGAAATATGAGGAGTTAGACCGCAAGATTCCAATCAACCTCACCGACGATAACCTGAAAAACGGATATATCATTGCAGACTGCTGCCACCCCATACCTGGAGATGACGTACTTGGATTCTACAACGAGCAGAAGCAGGTCATCATCCACAAACGCAACTGCCCGGTAGCCAATACGCTCAAGAGCAGCCATGGCGACAGGATTCTGGCAGCAACATGGGACACACACAAAGAGTTGTATTTCGTGGTCCCCATCCGCGTAACGGGCATTGACAACATTGGAGTCATACATGAGATAACAGCCATCATATACAGACAACTCAATGTCAACATACAGAAGATGAACTACGAGAGCAACAACGGCATCTTCGAAGGAACATTCTGGTTGAACGTGCACGATGTTCAGGATGTAAAGAACATCTGCGAGAATCTCAAGAAATTAAGTTGTATAAAGACTGTTGCACGCATAGGATAAAAAGAAAGCCGACCAAATTGGTCGGCTTTCTTTTTATTTATCACTTGCTCTGCTTCACTGTTATCTCCTGATAGTCATAGGCTGAATATGTCCTTATATACAGTTTGCGCGTTTTTCCTGTAGTGTTGGGCTGAGCGGTAATTTTCAGAGAACATGGGCTATTCTCCTTATGTTCCACCCTTAACCAATCAAACTCGGAATATATTGTACTGTCGGCATCCTGATATCCACGATCACGATGACGGGGATCGCTTGTACCAAGAATCTCTGCATTGGCAAAAGTGCTTCCTGCAACAATCTGCTCCCCACCTTCATTGGAGAATGTAACAGTATTGGGATAACCCATATCTATCTCCTCTTCCCATGTTCCAATGGGAATACAAGAGAAGTACATCAACGAAAGGGCCAAAAGCGATATTTTTGTAACTATTTTTTGCATAACTGTTTTTTTGGTTTCTGCAAATATACTATATATACGCATTCTGCAAAAGGAATGCAGACATTTTTTGAACTTCGGGCCAGAAAAGCCATCTATTGGAAAATTTACTTTTTCTCAAAGAAACTGAAGTTCACACTGCCATAGGCAACATGGCGGAAAAAGCATGGATGTTCACTGAAATCATTATCCTTGCCATGCTCAAAGACCAACATTCCGCCAGATTTGAGCAAACCGCTCTCAAGCACAAGGTCGGGGATGCTCTTCAGCTCCTTCAGAGCATATGGCGGGTCGGCAAATACAAGGTCATAGGCTGCAGGCGAGCGGCGTATGTAACGGAACACATCGTCGCGCACAACGCTCCACGCATCATCGCCAAGTGCCGCCGATGTCTTTTTAAGATGCGCGGCATGTTGGGCATCCATCTCAACAGATGTGACACTCTTGCAACCACGTGAAAGGAACTCGAGGCTTATGCTGCCTGTACCTGCAAAGAAATCAAGCACTGACATCTCCTCAAAATCCACCATATTGTTAAGGATATTGAAGACGTTCTCCTTGGCAAAATCGGTTGTCGGTCGTGCCTTGAAATTACGCGGCACATCAAAATGACGGCCTTTATACTTACCACTTATTATTCGCATAGTATCAATGTCTGTAAATCGAAAGGTATACCTTCCATCTTGTTCAACAATGTCAATGGGAAAAGTTCATTTGCATTCAAACGCCTACACCTCTTTATAAAGCGTCCTATGGTCATCATATTGAGTTCGACACCCTTGTCACCACACAGATAGAGCGTATTCTCCTCCTGCGACAGCCCCTGCTCCTTCCATATACTCAAAAGGTAGTATATGCTGTCGTGACCATCATCACACCTGAATGCATTGGCAAGCCTCATCTTTCCATCCTGCATTGAAACGAGGAACGAAAGATTGCCTTGGAAATAGGCGAGCATATACTTCTCCTCATCCATTGGCTTGCTCGACATCAGGCCAAGCAGTATACTCAATGTCGAATAGTAGGACACATTACCCAGCTGCTGCAATCGCTCGTACAAAGACTTCTCAACGGGGAATATTACACTAAGTCCCTGGGTATTCAGCCTATTGGCAACAATCTCCACACGGGCATCATTCTTTGGAAAGCAGAGACGGTAGAAAGCCTTGTAGTCCTGTCTGTTGTCATACTCCACAGGAATGGTAGTGAACTCTTCAGTTTCAACAATGACCTTCACATCATATGTCTCATCCTGCGAGATAAAGGCACACAGCTCGATACCCTTCTGCAGATTCATCGTCAGAGTCAATCCCTTCTCGGGCTTGTAGAAAAAGTATTTTAGAGAGTCGGGCAGTGACGGCGTATAGCTGCAAAAACAAAATCCATCCGTACTGATACGGATGGATAATGTTTTATTCTGTATGTTATCCTTCGTCATTATAATTACCAGTTACCGGCATTGTTGTTGTTCTTGGTAACGTCACCTACCTTGCGGCAAGGAATACGTCTCTTAAGAACACCGTTTGCACCCATCAAAGGCTCACCGTTCTTGTCTACACGGATCTCCTCTCTGTACTCGGTACCGTTTGTAATTACCTGCAAGAGATAGTTGTTGAGCTCCTGCTCGTTCAAGCCCTGAAGGTACTGAACGAAATCGGCACGTGCCTCGAACAACTGGATATAACCACCGGCCTTGCGGTTAGCCTGAGCGTTTGGCTGGATACTGTCAGCCTTGAGAACGAACTCAACTGGCTTTCCAACACTGTCCTGGCTGAATGGGATATATCTCAACTGCTGGATATCGTAGTTAGGATTGTGATACAAAGTGTCTACGTATGCAAGACGTACTGTATCGCGATGGAAAGCATCAGCGATCATTGTAGCATCAACGACAGCCTGACGTACTGTGTCAAACTTCTCAACGCCATCAACAACTGTTGCCTCAACATTCAACACCCATGTTGTATCACGACGATACAATGCATCAAGCTTTTGGATTCTCTCTGCATTCTTCTTCTCGTTCTTCTTGTTGTCATCGTTAAGGATGTTAAGGACAATCTGATCAGCCTCATCCTCTGAGAACTCCATCTCATCGGCATCCTTTGGCTTTGTATCCTCAACCTTGAAGTCACGAACCAATGCCAACTGCTTGTCATTGAGGATGTAAGTCTTGTTTACAACCTTCATGCTGTCATCGAGGAAAGAAATCAGTTCGTCAAAAGTAGCTGCATATCTGCCATTCTGTGCACGATACTCAACCTGAGCAGTTCTAATGTCAACAAGGCGCTCAATAACCACCTGGTCACGTTCCATACGCTTTTTGTCGAAATCCAAAGGCGCATTCACACTGCTGAAGTTTGCATAAACAAGTGCAATGACAAGACCAAGCAAAACTACATTTAATACTTTTTTCATTGTTATATCTTTTTATTTAATTATTTTCGTGTCACAAAAATAAGATAAAAAAACGAATATACCTTTTTTATATAACTTTTTTTTACCATTAAAAGTGATAAATAAATATTTAGCTTCGCAAATTAAATTAAATTTTCCGTTCAATCCAACGATTGAGCAGGAAAAAACAATAGATAGTTTGTCCGGATTCCTACTTTCGGACAATGACCGCAAAGTATTCCTGCTATGCGGTTATGCGGGCACGGGTAAAACATCACTCATCTCGGCACTCGTGCGCACAATGGAACAGCTTGAGCGCAAGACCGTACTGCTTGCCCCCACAGGCCGTGCCGCAAAGGTATTCTCGTCCTACTCGGGCAAGAGTGCGCACACCATTCACAAATGCATCTACCGCCAGAAATCAATCATGGACAGTTCGGTATTCACACTCACCGAAAACAGAGCCCAAAACACCCTGTTCATTGTGGACGAGGCTTCAATGATTTCCAATGACAGCAATCCAATGACCTGCTCGAACGGATTGCTCGATGACCTTATAGAATTTGTATATTCGGGACGCGGATGTTCAATGCTGCTGCTTGGAGACACGGCACAGCTACCTCCTGTAGGCGAAATGCAGTCACCGGCACTCACAGAGAGCTACCTGCGTTCAATGTTCCTTGATGTGACATCGGTTGAATTGAGACAGGTCATGCGACAGCTCAACGACTCGGGCATTCTGTACAATGCGACAATGCTGCGTCAAAGGATTGAGGAAGAGGAGACATACGACCTGCCCAATATAAAGCTGAAGGAATTCACGGACATATGCAATGTTCAAGGCGAAGAACTCATAGAAGCCATTGAGAGCAGCTACAACAAAGCCGGCGTCGATGAGACAATAATCCTTTGCCGTTCAAACAAACGCGCCAATGTCTACAACGAAGGAATACGCCGCCGCATACTCTACCGCGAGGAGGAACTGAGCCGTGGCGACATGCTCATGATTGTGAAGAACAACTACTTCTGGCGCGAACAGCTGGGCAAGGAGGACAAGACTATACTTGAAAAACTCGACTTCATTGCCAATGGCGACATGGCCGAGATAATACGTGTACACGGAACCGAGGAGATGTATGGGTTCCGTTTTGCCGATGTGACACTCTCCCTTATCGATTACGAGGATTGCGAAATAGATGTAAAGATAATGCTCGACACACTCACAAGTGAATCGCCATCATTGACAAGAGAGGAGAACGAAAAACTCTTCACGGCAGTGTGGGAGGACTACCCCGAAATACGTTCAAAGCGCAAGCGCATGGAAGAGATACGCAAGAATCCATACTACAATGCCCTGCAGGTAAAATATGGCTATGCAGTGACATGCCATAAGGCGCAGGGTGGCGAATGGAAACGCGTATTCATTGACCAGGGCTACCTAAGCGAGGATATGGTCAACCCCGACTACTACCGCTGGCTATACACGGCATTCACACGTGCAAGCGAGAAACTTCATCTGGTAAACTGGAAGGTAGAATAAAAACAGAAGCTGAGCGTTGTCGCTCAGCTTCTGCTTTTATATGGATTACACTTTAAGGTCCTTTATCCCTTGATAATCTCGAATACCTTGTCAATTGCGGCAGTTACACCTGCAGGGTTCTTGCCACCCGCCTGTGCAAAGTGCGCCTGACCGCCACCGCCACCCTGCATCTCGCGCGCAGCCTGGCCGACGATCTTTCCTGCGTTCAAGCCCTTCTCAACAAGGTCGGTGCTGACAGAGATTGTCAACTGTGGTTTCTCGTTGTATACGCTACCAACCACAACAAGCAGATTCTCGGTCTGCTCCTGACGCAACATGAACACGATATCCTTCACTGTCGCAGGTGCCAATGGAAGCACTGCGCTGATGTAACGCATACCGTTGAACTCCTTGATATCCTTGAGCAGATCGGCCTTTACCATAGCAGCCTTCTCCTTTGCATAAGCCTCAATCTCCTTCTTCAGTTCAGCATTCTCTGCAATAGACTTCACAATTGTAGCCTTGAGGTTAGGAACATTGTTGAAGAGAGCCTGAATCTCCTTCAAGAGGTTCTGCACCTTATAGTTGTGGTTCTCAAGAGCCTCGCCTGTGATAGCCTCGATACGGCGTACGCCGGCTGCGACAGAGCTTTCGCTCACAATCTTTACCATACCGATGTTACCGGTAGCCGCAACGTGTGTACCACCACAGAACTCGATAGATGAGCCGAACTGTACGACACGTACATGGTCGCCATACTTCTCGCCGAACAATGCGATTGCACCGAGTTTCTTTGCCTCCTCAATAGGGATGTTGCGGTAATCGGTCAAAGGAATATTCTCGCGGATACGTGCATTCACAATACGCTCAACCTGCTCAATCTCCTCGTCAGTAACCTTCTGGAAATGAGAGAAGTCGAAGCGGATACCATCGGGAGTAACAAGTGAGCCCTTCTGCTCAACGTGTGTACCAAGCACCTGACGCAAAGCCTGGTCGAGCAAGTGGGTACAAGAGTGGTTTGCCGCACATGCAGCACGCTTTGCCTTGTCAACCTCGGCAACGAACTCCGCTGCAGGATCGGTAGGCAACTGCTTTGTTATGTGAATTGGAAGATTGTTCTCCTTCTTTGTGTCAACGACCTCAATACGCTCCTCGCCACATACCAGATAACCGGTATCGCCAACCTGACCACCGCTCTCGGCATAGAAAGGAGTCTCCTTGAGCACAATCTGATAGAATGTCTGGTTCTTCTGCTTTGTCTGGCGGTAACGGAGGATTGATGTAGCGCACTCTGTGTTGTCATAACCAACGAACACGCTCTCGCCCTCGCCTACAACAACCCAGTCGCCATTCTCTACAGCAGCCGCGTTGCGTGCACGCGCCTTCTGCTTCTGCATCTCCTCGTCGAACTGCTCCATGTTCACAGTGAGGTCGCTCTCACGGAGAATGAGCTGTGTAAGGTCGATTGGGAAACCGAATGTATCGTAGAGTGTGAACGCCTCGACACCGCTGATTTCATTGTTGCCGGCAGCCTTTGCTGTTGCAATGATCTTGTCGAGCATACCCATACCGGTCTCCAGAGTACGGAGGAAAGAATCCTCCTCTTCCTTGATTACCTTTGTGATGAGCTCCTGCTGCATCTTGAGTTCGGGATAAGCATCGCCCATATTCTCGATCAATGCAGGAACAAGCTTGTACATGAACGCCTGCTTCTGGCCAAGGAATGTGTAACCGTAACGTACGGCACGGCGCAGAATGCGGCGGATTACATAACCGGCCTTTGCATTTGATGGGAGCTGGCCATCGGTAATTGAGAACGAGATTGTACGTATGTGGTCGGCGATTACGCGCATTGCAACATCAACCTGCGCATCGCAGCCATAAGCCTTGCCCGAGATTTCGCCGATAGCCTTGATGATTGGCTGGAAAACATCGGTATCATAGTTCGACTGCTTGCCCTGGAGTGCCATGCAGAGACGCTCAAAGCCCATACCGGTATCGATTACCTTTGCAGGAAGTTCCTCAAGGTGCCCATCGGCCATACGGTTGAACTGCATGAACACGAGGTTCCAGATTTCAATTACCTGTGGGTGTGAACCGTTCACAAGGTCGCGACCGTTGATCTTGGCTCTCTCCTCATCGCTGCGGAGGTCAATGTGGATCTCAGAGCATGGACCACAAGGGCCTGTATCGCCCATCTCCCAGAAGTTGTCCTTGTGGTTACCGTTGATGATGCGCTCGGCAGGAAGGTGCTTTTCCCAAATGGCAGCAGCCTCATTGTCGCGTGCAAGGCCCTCGGCCTCACAGCCCTCGAACACAGTCGCATACATACGCTCGGGATCGAGCTTTACAACCTGTGTCAGATATTCCCATGCCCAGTTGATTGCATCTTCCTTGAAGTAGTCACCGAAAGACCAGTTACCGAGCATCTCGAACATTGTGTGGTGATATGTATCGTGGCCAACCTCTTCCAGGTCATTATGCTTACCGCTTACGCGAAGACATTTCTGCGAGTCGGCAACGCGTTTGCTCTTTGCAGGAGCATTGCCAAGGATAATATCCTTGAACTGGTTCATACCAGCGTTGGTAAACATAAGTGTAGGGTCGTCCTTCACTACCATTGGTGCCGAAGGAACAATGAGGTGGCCTTTCTCCTCAAAAAACTTTTTGAATGATTCTCTAATTTCTTTAGATGTGAGCATATTTACTGTTTTTTAAATTTCAAATCTTGGTTACGCGCATGCATTATGCACGCAGGCGCATAAACAGCGCAAATTTACAACATTTTGGCAAAAAAACCACGACAGGGCAAATAATATTGACCACAAATGGCATCTTTATCTCCAAAGAGTCGCTTTGAATGGAGAATATTTGCATAAAAAGGTTGCTTTTACTATTTTTGCCATAGTAAAATAGAGCAATGCGAAAGAACTACTACATATTCAACCCCGACACAAGGACATACGAACGTGTATATCCGAATCTTGCACAGAGGTTCCTGACAGCCCTTCGCCGTGCATTGCTTTTCATCATATTCGGCGCCGGCTCGTTCCTTGTGTTCCACATATTCGTTGACAAGCCATCCGTTGAACAGCTGGAAAACGAGAATTCACAGATTCTCGCACAATACGAAATCCTCTCGAAACGTCTTGACAATGCAATGCTCGTACTCCAGGACATACAGCAGCGCGATGACAACCTCTACAGGGTAATGCTCGACGCCGAACCCATCTCGGCCGATGTCAGAAATGCAGGATATGGCGGTACCAACCGTTACGACGAGTTACTGAAGATGGACAATTCGGAACTGCTCGTTGAGACAACACAGAAAATTGACCTGCTTGAAAAGCAACTGTATATGCAGATAAAGTCGTTTGATGAGATTGTCGCCCTTGACAAGGATTCAAAGACACGCCTGCGCCACACGCCGGCAATACAGCCAATCGCAAACCGCGACCTCAAACGCACAGCTTCGGGATATGGATACAGGATTGACCCTGTGTACAATGTCCGCACTTTCCACAAGGGAATGGACTTTTCATGCGACAAGAAGACTCCAATATACGCCACTGCCGATGGCGTGGTCGAGAGCGCGAAATGGATGTCGGGATATGGCTACACTGTAATCATTGACCATGGATATGGCTACAAGACACTCTATGCCCACCTGCTCGACAAGAAATTCCTTGTCAAGAAAGGACAGAAGGTCGTACGCGGCGAGCAGATTGCATTGAGCGGCAACTCGGGAAAGAGTACAGGTCCTCACCTGCACTACGAAGTGATAGTCAAGGGCAACCATGTGAACCCCATCAACTATTACTTCATGGACCTGGATGCCGACGGA
The DNA here is from genome assembly GCA_017555845.1 of Bacteroidaceae bacterium. Lineage (GTDB taxonomy): Bacteria > Bacteroidota > Bacteroidia > Bacteroidales > Bacteroidaceae > HGM04593. The sequence goes on from JAFZFO010000027.1 coordinate 42,932, forward strand.
TATGACCAGATGCTCCAGATGGCCGAAAACCACGGAAAGATATACGACTGACATTTAAACAACAGCCCCACAATATGGCACTCAACACCAATAAAGACCTGAAGATGTACTACTCCATCAAGGAGGTAGCGAATGAACTGTCAGTAACAGAGACCACACTCCGTTATTGGGAGAGCGTATTTCCACAGGTATCGCCATACAAGGGAGCAAATGGCGTGCGACGTTACACCAAAGATGACATCAAGACCTTGCGCACCATCTGCCATCTGGTCAAGGACTGCAAGCTCACACTTGCCGGAGCAAAGAAACAGTTGAAGAGCGGCGTGACAAAAGAGGCCGCAGAGACCAACAGCGATGTCATTGACCGCCTCAAAGCCATCAAGGAGGAGCTATTGGGCTTGAAGCAGGAACTCGACATGCTCTAAGACCTACAATCCACACACGACCGGAAATCGTCCGGCACTACAAAAGCGGAGAGAAAAGTTTTATGAATGACTCGGCGCAACGTCTTGAGAAGGAGCGTCTGCGATACTCGTTTGCCGTAAGCTGACGGCACAGCTTCAAATCATTGAGAAAATTCTCTTTCACATCCATTGCAACAGCCTTATCATAGACAAAGGCGCTGATCTCAAAATTATAGAAGAAACTCCTGAAGTCGAGATTGGTGGAACCTATTGACGAGAGATAGTCATCACATACCACGGTCTTGCTATGCAACATACCCCCACGATAGAGATACACCTTGACTCCAGAACTGAGCAATGTGTCTATATAGGACATTGAAGCGTAATCGGCTATCACGCTATCGGAGTGCTCCGGAATCATCAGTCTCACATCAACTCCCGACATTGAGGTATTCTTCAATGCCTGCAGGAAAGTCTCATCGGGCATAAAGTATGGTGTCTGCAGATAGACATACCCCTTTGCTTGGGAGAGCATCTTTATATATCCGGAAAGGATGGTTCTCACATCGCCCACCGGATTTGACGTAACGACCTGTACAAATGACTTTCTATTCCCGTCCGATACAGGGAAATAGCGTTTGCCACTTATGAGCGTACGGTTTGCAAAATACCAGTCCACAACAAACGATGCCTGCAAACCGTTGACAGCCATACCCCGCAACAGCAACATCGTATCGCGCCAATGACCTCCCTTTATGCCGTTGAGATAGCGGTCGGCAACATTGCATCCACCTACCATGCCCACTTTGCCATCAACCACAACGGCCTTTCTATGGTTACGGTAGTTCACTCGGTTTGAGAGCAAAGGAAAGAGCACCTTCAGGAATGCCTCGACATAGACACCGGCACAACGCATGCTTTCAAAGAAATCACGGTTCACTTTCCAACAGCCCACACTGTCATATATCAGCCTGACCTCGACGCCTTGCCGGGCCTTGGCAATGAGCGCATCGCGCAGGCGGCATCCGAACTCATCATCCTCTATGATATAGAACTGCAGGTGTATATGATCCCGAGCTGATGATATCATTTCAAAAAGACGCTCCGCGAACAGGTGGGTATCGGATATTACCTCGGCCTCATCGAAAGAGAACAACGATGCCGAGGATGCATTCTCAAAGAAAGTCGCGAGGGATTGGTATTCCGAGGGGATTTCCCCTTTTGCAGCGCCACCCACATTGAACGTACTGCGTTGTTTTATCTGCGACATGAGGCGCCTGCCAGCCATCCTCTTCTTACGTGTGTCACGGCCAAAGAAAAAGAACAGGACCAACCCAAGGAACGGGATGAATATAAATACCATAATCCACGCGATGGTCTTTACTGCATCGCTGTTGCGCAAGAGCAACCTGATTATAATGGACACCACTACTATCCAATATAACCCATAAAGAACACCCATTGCAGAAGCAGTACTCCAAGTCATTTTCCCTGATTTTGATCCAGTTTCAGATACTCCGACAGTTTCTCGCGCCAATCCTCGCCATTCATTACCTTCAAGGTCTTTATTCCCACTCTTGAAGCAGCCTCAAGATTCTTGTCACTGTCATCAATGAATAATGTTTCAGACGCATTCATAGAGCCATCGGCAAGCATTTTGCGATATATTTCATTGCCCGGCTTTGAACATTTCATGCAATAACTCAAGAAAAGCATATCGAAATAGTCGTCAAGAGACTTTGAACATGGAGTAAACTGTGGCGAACGCGCCCAGCCCTGAATGAAAGGATTGGTATTGCTCAACACCGAAAGACGATATTGAGGACGCAACTGCTGCAGGAACTCAAGATACTCAACATGCACTTCAGTTATGAACCCGCACCATGCAGATTTCGCATCATCGTAACTTATTGTCCTTTGACACAGCATGCCCAGCTCGGTGCAGAATTCTTCGGCGGAGATGTCACCGTTTTCAAGGGCAAAGAAAGGCCCTTTCTGGCAGTAGGAGTTTATATAATCCTCGGGATTGGCAACACCCAGTGCCTTGAAACGGGACAAAGCCCTTTCAGTGTCAATAGTTGTCAGCACTCCACCAAAGTCAAAAACAATATCCTTTATCATAACTCATCCATAAAGATTCGGTCACGAAGATAGTCAATTAGCCAATATATTTGCAAATATTCTCAATTATACATTAACTTTGCCACATATTAACAACGATAAAAACATACGTTATGGATATTATGCTTGTAATTTTAGCCTTGATACTTGCATTTGTAGGCATCATTGGCGCCGTGGCTCCGGTTCTTCCCGGCCCGCCACTCAGTTTTATTGCCTTGCTGCTGCTGAAGCTATGTGACGGAAATGGGATTTCAACAACAGCGCTTGTCGTATCCGGCATTCTGGCTGTAGTGATTACCATTTTCGACTATATTGCTCCGATTTGGCTGACCAAGAAGGCCGGTGGTTCAAAACAGGGAACATGGGGAGCTACCATTGGACTGGTCATTGGACTTTTCTTTGGTTTGCCTGGTATCCTGATAGGTCCCTTCCTTGGCGCTTACATTGGAGAACTTGCAGCAGACACCCACTCATCCAAAGCATTGGACATTGCATGCAAGTCATTCATCGCCTTCATGCTTACAAGCGGACTGAAATTCGCATATGGAGCCTGCCTGCTGGTAATGACAGTAAAGAATGGCTGGAACATCCTGTTTTAAAGACAAAGAACCGGACATAACAAAAGACGCACTGCCTACAGGCGGTGCGTCTTTTTGTCTATAATAAAGTGAATTACATCATTGGAGGCATCATGCCTGCTGGAGGAGCCATTCCGGCCGGTGGTGTCATACCCGGAGGAGGTGTCATGCCACCGGGCATACCATACTGACGGGCAGCACTACCCTTTTTGTCCTTGCCACCTGTGTTGTTGAACTTATATGAGAGGTTCAGCATACCATAGCTGTAGATGGCATTTGACTCCGAATCCCTGCGATAGAGAGCCTCGACTACGCGGCTGATGTTGCTCTGCTGCTGCAGGATATCAAACAGCTGCAAAGAGACAGTCAGGGCATTCTTTGGCAAGAAGCTTGCCGAAAGCTGCGCGTTCCACAAGAGTTCATCGGTGTTCGCATTAGGATCACTGTAACCACGACGGCTGCTCATTGACAGGTTGGTCGAGATCTTGATGTTATACCAAGGCAATGTATAATTCACACTTGGGCCATAAGAGAAGTTGAACACATTCATCTTATCCTCGGGCTGTGCCGTTGACTTTGAGTGTGAATAACGCACAAAACCGTTGAGTGAGATATCCCAATTGTCGGCACGATAGTTCGCCGTCAAGCGCTCACTCACGTTCACAGTCTTTGCAATACTCTTGACACTACCCTGCACACCCTGCATGCTGATGTATGACACTCTCTCAGAGTAACCTCCGTCAGTGAATGTGCTATAGGTAAACTTGGTGTTCGCCGGTATTGCCGAATTGAACACAAATCCACCATTCACGTTCCAGTTACCGTTGATATTCTCGGGCTGCGTTGTGGTAGCACCGGTAGCCTCATCGTATGTAGCCCTGCGTGTAATGGCATTTATTGTATTAGAATATGCCGCAAACACATTGATACCGCGCTGCGCCTCGGTATTGTAGGTGTTGAAGTTCGCATTTACATTGTTCGAGAACGATGGTTTCAAGCCCGGATTACCCTTTGTAATGTTCAATGGGTTAGAATCGTCGGTAATGTCAATCAGATCGGTCATCGATGGCTGTGATGTAGAACCACGATAGCGCACATTCAATGTAGTCTGCTTTGACCACTTGTAGCGGAAACGGATGTTAGGCGACACATAATCAAGGACTCTGCGGGTGAACAGCGTATCAATACCCTGATATTTGTAGTCGAGTTCTGTCTGCTGCGGCAACCATGTAACACCCGCATTCAGGTTTACCTTCTCGGTTACATACCTGAATGTAGCACCCGCCTCGTGGCGCTGTGTGCGGTAGGTAGAGAAACGGCTCAGATCCTCGTCGGGGTCACCGAGATATGCTTCCAGGGCATCCAACAATTCTGGTCGTGTTATATCCGGATTTATATCAAGCAAATCTTGCAGTTCATCCAGTTTATATGTCGCACGGTCGCTGTTGTTATAGCTCTGGTTATAGCTATAGCTGAGCTGCAGGAAAAGGTTCTTCAACAATGGCTCGGTATAGCTCAAATTAAGGCTATAATTCCAGTTTTTACCAGGTGTTGTTGAGAAGCGCTGCTGACGTGTCGCCATACCGGCTACCTGATAATAGTTCACATTATTCAAAGAGAAACTCTCACTCTTGCTGTCAGAATAAGAGTAGTTGCCTCGCAATGTTACATTACGTCCGGGCTTTTGCAACCTGCGGTTTACCTGCAATCTCGCACTTACCGAACGGTTTTCACCCATAGACAGCGACTCGTTAGCATTGTCATTCACCGCAATACCCTTCAATTCATCCGACACGTCGCCATACGATTCCTTGGCATAATCCGTCTCATATTCGAACGGATTCTCGTTGAACGTTGCCGTGTGGCTCTCGTTCCAAAAGTCGTTGTTCGAATAGCTGACATTTGGAGTAAGGATGATATTTGTCATTGTATCAGGTTTCCACTCGAAACGGAAACTTGCATTCAGGTTCATTCTGCCGTTCAAGCTTGTGCTGCGGCCGTTTGAGAACTGGTTTCGGTCAATCTGTGGCATGAATGTCTCGGTAGATGTCCAGCTCTTTACGTCGTTCTTCACGCGGTCGCCACGCACATTACCGCCAATTTCCACTTTGTCATTCTCATATGCGAAGTTGAAACCGGCACGTTTTGGCGAAGATATTCCATTGCCGCCAAAGCCTCCGAAACCGCGGCCACGACCATCGGAGAAGCCCTGGTCACCCACATTATTCGCAGAGAGTACAAGAGTGTACTGCGCGTTGTCGTTATAGTAGCTTGTAGTGTTGCGCAAACGATAGAGCAGATGCTCGGCATCAAAATCGGCACCACCACCGACATCGGTATTGGAAAAGAAACCATCGGCAACACCCTTCTTCATCTGCAGGTCGAGCACAGTCTCCTCCTCGCCGTCATCAATACCTGTGATACGAGTAAAGTCACTCTTCTTGTCATAGAATTTCACTTTGTCGACAGCATCGACCGAGATATTCTTGAGAGCCATATCCTTGTCGGTACCAAAGAAATCCTTACCTTTCATGAGGATTCGGTTCACGGTCTTGCCGTTGATCTTGATTGTACCATCCTCGGCAATGTCCACACCGGGATATTTCTTTATGAGTTCCTCAAGCATTGAACCCTCGGGAACACGGAAGGCTGCTGTATTGAACACGAGGGTATCCTCGGCTGCCACAACAGGTGGAACCTCTTCGCTCACCACAACATCATCAAGCAGTTTGTCGGTAGGCAACAAGTCAATGCGACCAAGAGCACATACCTTGCCACTCTCAATGGTGACATCCTTTTCAAATGTCTTGCAGCCCACATATGTGATGCGTGCATAGTACTTGCCGGGCTGGACCTTTACATTGATCTTACCATCAAGGTCACTTGGCGCGCCAACCTTGAATGTTGAATCGGGCAATGAGTACAACTGAAGAATTGCAGAAGTCATGGCCTCGCCGGTCTCCTTATAGTAGACCTCGGCCGTCAGTGTTCCGTTCTTCTTCTGCGCATACGCCATAGACGAAAGGAACAACAACAAAAGCAATAAACCTTTTTTCATATATCTTTATTTTATCTATTTCACAATTTATAAGACTCTATATTTAACTGAAAGTTTAAATATATTCTGCAAAGTTCTATCAAAATAAAATAAAAACAGCATAAACTGACTTTTTTTTACTACCATACACTATTTTTGCAGGACATACTCTACACAGATGACAGACAACACAAAGAAACCACATATTGACGACGCCTTCAGGAATATCATAGGCATTGCACCGCCTGAAGACCTTGGAGAGCCATTTGCCACGGCCTTTACAAGGCTGTACAACGGAAAGGAGGATGAGATAAAAGCTGCTGCATATACCTGTTCTCTTTTCCTTTCGGCAATTCTGATGGGGTTCCCCACGACGCAGCTGCACATTTTTGTACACCACGTTCAAGAGAATTACAGTCGTTTTTCATTCAACTGCAACATGTACGACACCATTTACAAGGAGATGGATGGCGGAATGCTCCAAAGAGTGGTCCTGTTGGATGCCAACAGCATACCAGCCGTGTATGAATGCAGCAAAGAGGACATTTTTGAAGCATTCGACTTCTATACAAACAGATAAGAACGGCTCTTCGAAGAGGAGTCGGAACAAGACTTTGCCCGAAAAGTTCAGATCTTTCAACTTTATTAAGGGTAAAAATTAGCATTTCGCTCCCACATACATTATATTTGCAAAGAGATAATCGAACCGGGAATGCCGTAATTTGTCGCGTATTCTTGAAATCATCATCGGTTACCACACTCAAGATGGCAAACATTTACGACAACTATTCATCACTCAGCGACCAGGAATTGATTGAAAAACTGACAGCAAGCCCGGTCGATGAGAAACTGCACAACTATTTCTTCACAAAGAAATGCAGACAATTTCTCAGGTATATATCATCCAACATATACCAATGTGATAGCGAGAATGAGCTATGGGGAGAATTCTATGAATTTCTTTCAAAAGATGATTGGGCAATAATACGTAATTGGCAGAACAGGAACGGTGCAAGCCTGTACACCTATCTGGCCTACTGCACAACAAACCATTTCATACACAAGAAGATTGCCGAGAAGAAGGAACAGGAATTGATGGTTGTACCTTCATCGCAAAGCATGTATGAACAGTTGGCTGGTTTCATTGATGAAGAGGATGACACACAGGCACTCCCTATAAGAGAGGCATTCAACATGCTTAACCAGCGCGACCAGACAATACTTCGCTTGCTTGTCATTGACGGCAACAGCGCCTTGGAGGCAGCACCGGTCATCTGGGAATACATCAAGAATGTCAAGCCACTTGCCCAGATGGACCCCAAACGTGTGCAATGTACAATAGCAATGGCAAAACACAGGGCACAGTTGGCACTGATGAATAATCTGAAACAGGTATCAAAGAATATTTAAATGAAAAAGGCAACCTCGACGGGGTTGCCTTTTTCATTTATGATGCAGGTTTCATTTTTTCGATACGTTCATCTTATAGACATTGGTCTCTTTCTGTTCGAACTCACAGGAACGGTACAATGCATTCGCCGCCACACGCGATGGACGTGAAGTGAGCATCAGCGCACCATCCCCCAGCCCACGTGCATAGTCAACAGCATACTCAACCATTGCACGGCCAAAGGAATGGCCTCTTACTGCAGCATCGACCACCACATCCTCAATCCACATCTTGCGACCCGTAGGTGCCAGATATTCTCCCAAAGTGAGCATGGCTACAATTCCGCCATTGTATTCTGCGAGAAACAGGTGCGAAGCCTTATTCTCCACCAGCTCCTGCAACTGTTCAAGAGTGAAGCATCTACCCGACGAAGACAACTGCGCAAGCAAATGGTTGATAGGCTCTACATAACAATCACAAGCCTCTTTTACCTCAAAAATATCCAGCTGTTCCATATGAATATCTGATATTGACAGTCCATTAGAATTTTGCCTTACACTTGTAGCCTTTTGACTCGTTCTGCATACGGTCGAGCACCGTTACCACAAAGGTGTATTTACCCTCCATCCCCTCAGGCAATTTATAGAAAGTCCTTGATGTTATTGTTAGTATATTTTCGGGATTGTCAAGGTCTACCTTTTCGCCTTTGGCAAAACAGTATACCACATAGCGGTAAGGAGCATCCATCACATCCTTGTCCTCCTTCTTGCCAGACAGCCACACAAGTACATTTGCCCCATTCTCCTGTATGAGTCTTACGCCATCCACCTTTGATGGTGCTTTGTTGTCAATGAAATCATACAACGGCATCAACGCAGGATAGCGGAACATGCCGTTTGCCAGATAGTCGCGATAACCGCTTACATTATTGGCTGCCGATGCCGCATCCCAGAAACATGAGCCCAACACATTGCCCTGCGCACGTTGCAGGGAATACTTCTGAACCTGCTGGTTGCCGGTCACGCTACCCGCGTCCTTTGCCTTCACTGTACGCTGTACATCCTGACCTATATACAACGGGCGGTTCGAAGCATACTTTGCCCACCACTGCACAAGGGTTTCATAATCGGCTGCCTTGTGACCGATTTCCCAGTATACCTGTGGAATACAGTAGTCCACCCATCCTTCTTCAATCCAGTAAAGCACATCGGCATACAGTTCATCATAGCACTGCAGACCATTGGTCTTGCTGCCGAACTCCCAGCTGGCTTCGTTGCGGTAGATACCAAAAGGCGACACGCCGAACTTGACCCATGGTTTGGTTTCACGCACAGTACGGTGCAACTGATATATCAAGTGATTGACATTCTCTCTTCTCCATTTGTCCTTGTCTGTCTCTTCACTGGCCTTGAACCACTTTTCATCGGCAAACTCCTTGCCGGCAACAGGATAAGGATAGAAATAGTCATCGATGTGCAGGCCATCCACATCATAGCGGTTCAGGATATCACGGACAATGCCGCAGATATGGTCGCGGTTGCTCTGCAACGATGGATTGAAATAGAGCTGTCCCTCATACTTTATAAAATCTCCAGGTCTCTTGGCACTGTGATGGTTTGCAGCAACGCTGCCTGTTCCTTTTGTACGGGCACGATATGGATTTATCCACGCATGCAGCTCCATATTGCGTCTGTGACACTCATCGACCATGAATGCCAAAGGATCCCATCCCGGCGATTTGCCCTGCACGCCTGTGAGAAAACGGCTCCATGGCTCGTAGCGCGACTCATAAATGGCATCACCCTCAACACGAACCTGAAAAATGACGGCATTTACATTTACCTTCTGCAAATTGTCGAGCATCTCTATGAGATACTTTTTCATCTCGTGCTCACTCATTCCTGTGAACTGTCCATTGACGGCCTGTATCCAGGCTCCACGGAATTCGCGTTTGGGATGTTCATCAACACTGCCATGAAGGTTCTTCCTGCTTGCACAAGAAACACACAGAAGCACCATCATCAAAAGAGATAAATATTTCAGTCTCATATTTTTTTTGAATAATGTTATTGTTTTGAATTGCGAATATAGCCAAAAAATATCGGATTTAGGGTATTTAAACCGTTTCTTGTAACAATTAACATTACATTGGCATCTATTTTTTGCAAACAGGAACAAAGTGCCCGTTTTTTTTGTACTTTCGCGTAAATTAACCATGAGAAAAATGGAAGGTAACAAAAACATAGTAATCAAAGGTGCACGCGTCAACAATTTGAAGAATGTGGATGTGGAGATTCCGCGTGGCAAGTTCGTTGTTGTTACCGGTCTCTCGGGTTCAGGCAAGTCTTCACTTGCTTTTGACACCCTCTATGCCGAGGGACAGCGCCGATATGTAGAATCCCTCTCATCATACGCACGCCAGTTCCTTGGGCAGATGAACAAGCCCGAGTGTGACTTCATAAAGGGCATCCCCCCTGCCATAGCCATTGAGCAGAAGGTAAACAACCGTAATCCGCGTTCAACTGTCGGAACATCTACCGAGATATATGAATACCTGAAACTGCTGTATGCACGCATTGGCAAGACCTACTCTCCCGTCAGCGGAAAGCTTGTCAAGAAAGACACGCCGGAGGACCTTGTCACATGCATGCAGAGCCGCCCTGCCGGCACACGTTTCCTGCTCCTTGCACCAATAGCCAAGCGCAAGGGACGCACTCTCGAAGAGCAGTTGCAGATATACCTGCAGCAGGGTTTCACACGTGTAGCCTTGGGCAAAGAGATCATACACATTGAGGAGTACAAGCCCAAAAAGGGCGACGTCCCGACACTGCTCATTGACCGTCTCACTGTAAACGACACCCAGGAAGCCATCAGCCGCCTGCTTGATTCGGCCGAGACCGCCTTTTACGAAGGCAATGGCTCATGTCTGTTGCAATTCATGGATGAGGAACAGCCGCACAGTTTCAGCATACGCTTTGAGGCCGACGGCATTGAGTTCGAGGAACCTACAGAGCAGATGTTCTCTTTCAATTCTCCCATAGGTGCCTGCCCCGACTGCGAGGGCTTTGGCCGCATTGTGGGTATTGACGAGGACCTTGTAATCCCCAACAAGACACTGAGCGTATATGACGGTGCTGTTTTCTGTTGGCGAGGAGACAAGATGGGCGAATGGAAGACCGAGTTCTGCCGCCGTGCACCACAGGACGATTTCCCTATATTTGAACCATACTACAATCTTACACAGGAGCAGAAGGACTACCTGTGGCACAAAGGTCCATGGATTGAGGAATACGGCGAAGGCATCTGTATCGACAACTTCTTCAACATGGTAAAGGCCAACCAGTACAAGATACAGTACCGCGTCATGCTTGCACGCTACCGTGGCAAGCCCATCTGCCCAACCTGCCATGGCACACGATTGAAGAAGGAAGCTACATACGTGAAGGTCGGTGGAACAAGCATTACCGAACTCATTGAGATGCCTATAACCAAACTGAAGGTATTCTTTGACAACCTCGCGCTCGATGAGCACGATGCAGCAATTGCCAAGCGCATACTTACCGAAATACGTAGCCGTGTAGACTGTCTTTTGGATGTAGGTTTGGGCTACCTTACCCTCAACCGTTTGAGCAACACACTCTCGGGCGGTGAGAGCCAGCGCATAAACCTTGTGACATCATTGGGCAGTGCATTGGTGGGTTCACTGTACATCCTTGACGAGCCGAGCATAGGACTCCACAGCCGCGATACCGACCGTCTTATAAATGTCCTTTACCGCTTGCGCGACCTGGGCAACACCGTGGTTGTGGTTGAGCATGATGAGGAGATAATCCGCGCTGCCGACTATATCATTGATGTAGGTCCCAAGGCCGGCTCATACGGCGGCAACATCGTATACCATGGCGACCTTGCCGACATAGCACCAGGCAGCAACAGCTATACATTGAAATACCTGCTTGGCGAGGAGACCATTGACGTGCCCAAGCACCGCCGGGTATCGAACAATGTCATAAGAATAAAAGGCGCCCGCGAGAACAACCTCAAAGGTATAGATGTAAATATACCACTCAACACCTTCACTGTAGTCAGCGGTGTCAGCGGTTCGGGCAAATCAACCCTTGTACGCAACATACTCTACCGCTCGCTCATGCGCCACTTTGGCAATGTCTGCGATGCACCGGGACAGTGCGAGGCTGTTGATGGCGCACTCAAACAACTCGGTGGCGTGGAGTTCATTGACCAGAACCCCATTGGCAAGTCATCACGTTCAAACCCGGTAACCTACCTCAAGGTATATGACGACATCCGCCACCTCTTTGCACAGCAGCCGCTCGCAAAGCAGATGGGATTCGGTGCAGGCCACTTCTCGTTCAACTCGGACGGTGGCCGTTGCGATGAGTGTAAGGGCGAGGGTACCATTACAGTATCCATGCAGTTCATGGCCGATCTGAAGCTGGAGTGCGAAGCTTGTCATGGCAAACGTTTCAAGAATGAGATCCTTGAGGTCAAGTTCCACGACAAGAATATACACGACGTACTGGAAATGACCGTTGGCGATGCCATAAACTTCTTCCAGGAACACGGACAGAAGCGCATTGCCGAGAATCTGCAGCCGTTGCAGGATGTAGGCCTTGCATACATCAAGCTTGGACAGTCATCATCAACCCTTTCGGGTGGTGAGAACCAACGCGTGAAGCTCGCCTATTACCTTAGCCGACAGAGTGACCGCCCCACAATGTTCATCTTTGACGAGCCCACCACAGGATTGCATTTCCATGACATAAAAAAACTGCTCAAATCGTTCGAACGCCTGCTTGCACGCGGACATTCGTTGGTGGTCATTGAGCACAACATGGACATGATAAAATGCGCCGACTACCTCATTGACCTGGGTCCCGAAGGCGGCGAAGAGGGAGGAAACCTTGTTGCCTGCGGAACACCAGAGGAAGTTGCAAAATGCGAGGCATCATATACAGGACAGTTCCTGAAAGAAAAACTATCATAACACAAACGGCAAGCATTGCGCTTGCCGTTTATGTTATTGACTTACTTATAATTTTTGTGTAAATTTACATTGAGGATAATTGGAACACCCCAAGAATCCTCCGTACTTTCCGTGACGCTCAACAAGTTTACTACCGCACTTGGGGCAGATTCCATTTGCTATTGCAATGTTCTTTTTATACAGAACAGTCTGGATGTTATTGGCATGTGTTTCTCGACTTCCTTCTGTTATTATATTTGCAGAAGATATTTTACTGGCAATTCTTTGGACATCTTCTTCGGATATACATCTATACTTGTATAACTTAATGGCAGACCGCAAATCACACCAGTTTATCACAATGTGATTTGGTGTTGTTATTTTCAATTCTGCACTATTTGAAAATACAACTATGGGAATAATGGCGAAATCTCCAATCTCTTTGAGTATTGCTTTTACAGCCCTCACGTGTGCTGCATTTTGTCGGATCGGGTTCCGAAGTTTATGCTGTTCACTAGTCCACCCCCAAAAACGTTTCTTGCCTAGTAAACTTTGTTTCCACTCTTCTGAATTTTCGTGTCCGAATATCCATCCCTTGTAATTCTTTGTCTCTATTACAAATATTCCATATGGTGACACTACAATATGGTCTATCTGTGTTGTTCCGTAGTTGGTCGGTAATAATATGTCATTAAGTGTTATATATTCTTTTGGAAGCCAATCCAGTTTACTTGCCACACGCTTTTCTCCCAATTTACCAATATTTTGGGGTGAAGAGAGCCATATCTTCAGTACTACAGATAGACCGATTATACAAATAGCCAATATAGGGGCAACCACATCCATAACAGATATCTTTTAAATACAAGAAGTTTTCACATTTCCGTTTTCCCCTTTCAGCTTTGTTTATATCAACCCATAGAACACCCCACCGAAAACACCGGCAAGGACCAATATAAGAATTGGGCTAACCTTATAGAATTTCATTGCGACGAATGCCGCGACAAACAGCGCTACGCTAACCCAGAACTGCAAAGGGGTTTCAGTTGGAGAGCCGAAGTTCTCCTCGGTCATGAGCAACAGTGCCGCCGATGCAATCAACCCCACCACAGCAGGACGCAACAGGCGAAAAACATTTTCAACATTCCTGTGTTTGCTGTATTTCATGAAGAAACGGCTCACAATGAGCATGAGCACAATTGACGGCAGCATCACTGCAAACGAAGCTGTGAAGGAGCCAAGCACCGCCAGCGCCTCACTGCCCGTGGCATTGAAAACAGCAGTGTAACCGACATAGGTCGCCGAATTGATTCCTATAGGGCCGGGTGTCATTTGGCTCACCGCAACTATATCGGTAAACTCGGCGGCAGTGAGCCACGCATGACGTGTCACGACCTCGCCTTGAATAACCGAAAGCATACCATAACCTCCGCCAAAGGAAAAGAGGCCTATCATAAGGAACGAGCACAAAAGTTGAATAAAAATCATCACTCTTCCCTCCCTATTTTACCCCAAACAAAACCGGCGATACCGGCGATGAGAATCACAAATACCGGCGATACACCGAATGCCACAATAAGCCCTGCCGACAACACCGGAATCCACGCCATTGTCCACCCCACCTTTGCACTCTTTGCCACATTGAACACCGGCACGGCAATGAGCGCCACCACCACAGGGCGCAACCCCTTGAAGACGTTATTCACGACCTCAATGTGACGGAACTGACGAAAAAACAGGGCAATGAGCAGTATAATGATTACTGATGGCAACACGCAACCGAATGATGCTGCCAATGCACCACGCAAGCCACGCAGCCTGTACCCGATGAACACTGCCATGTTCACGGCAAACACACCGGGTGCCGACTGTGCCACAGCCAGCAAGTCCACAAAATCGGCCTTTCCTATCCAACGGTTACGCTCAACGACATCGCTCTCAATGAGCGGTATCATGGCATATCCGCCGCCAAAGGTAAAAAGCCCAATGCGGAAGAATGTAGTAAAGAGTTTAAAGAGAGAGGTTGGCATAAAATGTTGTATTATTAAAGAGCATTAAGGGAAACTAAGGACATTAATGTTCCTTAATTCCCCTTAATAGCCCTTAATACGCCTTAATAGGCCTTATTTTACCTTTTCAGCAACCCAATTGTATGCGTTGCGGAAAATCTCGATCCATGGTGTAACATCATCGGCCAAGTGGTTGGCTGGATATGTAGCACACTGCCATGGGAAAATTGCGCGCTCTGGGTGAGGCATCATTGCAACGTGGCGGCCGTTTGCGCTTGCAAGGGCTGCAACGTTGAAATCCGAACCGTTGGGGTTCGCAGGATAGCCCTCGTAAGCATACTGCGCAACGATGTTGTACTTCTCGGCATCGTATGGAAGTGAGAACTTACCCTCGCCGTGAGCAACCCAAACACCAAGACGGCTGTTAGAGAGTGAACCGAAGAGAACGCTGTTGTTCTCTGGGATATTCACGCCCACGAACGAAGACTCGAACTTGTGTGAGTTGTTGTGCAACATACGGCCACGCTCCTCGAACTCAGGATTGATGAGGTTAAGCTCCATCATCAACTGGCAACCGTTACAGATACCGAGTGACAATGTATCCTCGCGCTGATAGAAGCGGTCGAGAGCAGCCTTCGCCTTTGGATTGAAGAGGAAGCCACCGGCCCAACCCTTGGCAGAACCGAGAACGTCAGAGTTAGAGAAACCACCGCAGAACACGATGAAGTTTACCTCGTCAAGTGTCTCGCGGCCGCTGATAAGGTCGGTCATTGTAACGTCCTTAACATCGAAGCCTGCAAGGTGCATCGCGTATGCCATCTCACGCTCGCCGTTTGTACCCTTCTCACGGATGATAGCCGCACGAACACCCGATTTCTCGCGACGGTCGGCCGACATGCCATAATCCTTGAGCATACCGCTGAAACGTGAAGGCAGACGGTAACGCAAAGGCTGGTTCTTGTAGTTCTTCAAGCGCTCGCTTGCACAACCGTTGAAGCTCTGCTTGAGATCCATGAGGTATGAGCTGTCATACCATACATCGCGGTAGTGATCGATATCGAAGAGGCGTGTACGCTTATCCTTTGCAACAGCAATGTGGCGCTTCTCGCATGGAGTACCTATCTTCACGAAGCAGATACCAGCCTCGTCAAGAATCTCCTGCATACGGCACTTGTCCTTATCGGCAACCTGAATTACCAACGCAGGGTTCTCGGCAAACAGCAACTTGACAATATCCTTCTCAACAACACCATTGAGATCGATTTCCATACCACCTGTTGTGTTTGCGAAACACATCTCAAGCAATGTAGTGATGAGACCACCGGCAGAAACGTCGTGACCTGCCATTACAATGCCTGCGTTCACAAGCTTCTGAACAGCCTCGAAAGCCTCGGCAAAATATTCAGGATTAGCAACTGTTGGAACATCGTCACCAATGCAGTTGAGTGTCTGCGCGAATGCAGAACCACCAAGACGCAAGTGATCGAAGCTGAAGTCAATATGATAGAATGCGCTCTTTGGCTCGTTGACCATTACCGGAGAAACCACCTTGCGGACATCAGAAACCTCACCACCTGCAGAAACGATAACTGTTCCCGGGCTGATTACCTTTGTTCCGTCAGGGTATTTCTGTGTCATTGACAAAGAGTCCTTACCTGTAGGTACGTTGATCTTGAGATCGCAGCAGAAATCGCTGAGTGCCTCAACACCACGGTAGAGACGTGCATCCTCACCCTCCTGTGAGCGGCAAGGCCACATCCAGTTGGCACTGAGAGAGATGCTCTTGATGCCGTTTGCAAGAGGAGCAAGCACAATGTTTGTCAAAGCCTCTGACACTGCAAGCACTGATCCCTTGGCAGGATCGGCAAGACCTGCCTGTGGTGCATGACCGATTGATGTTGCAATACCCTGCTTGCCACGATAGTCGAGTGTCACGACACCGCAGTCGCTGAGTGGCAACTGAATCTCACCCTGGCACTGCTGACGTGCGATCTTACCTGTAACTGAACGGTCAACCTTGTTTGTCAACCAATCCTTACATGCAACAGCCTCAAGACGGAGAACGTCGGTCAAGTATTCCTCGATGTTCTCTGCGTCATACTCTGCATCCTTATAGTGGCGCTCAACGGTCTTGTCAACCATATATGTCTTTGGAGAAGAACCGAACATCTGGCTCACCGAGAGGTCGAATGGACGTACGCCATCGGCCTGCTCAAAGGCAAAGCGTGCATCGCCGGTTGTCTCGCCGACAACATACATTGGAGCGCGCTCACGCTCGGCAACCTTGCGTACATATTCAATTGCATCCTCCTTGATGAGCAAGCCCATGCGCTCCTGTGACTCATTGGCAATGATCTCCTTTGCAGAGAGTGTGCTGTCACCGACAGGCAGGTTTGCCATGTTGATTACACCACCGCACTCCTCTACAAGCTCAGACAAGCAGTTCACGTGACCTGCCGAACCGTGGTCGTGGATTGAAACGACTGGGTTTGTCTCATCCTCACAAAGTGCACGTACAACGTTGTATGCACGCTTCTGCATCTCGGCATTTGCACGCTGAACGGCGTTGAGCTCGATACCTGATGAATATCGGCCTGTATCAACTGATGATACTGAACCACCACCAAGACCGATACGGTAGTTGTCGCCACCCATAACGATTACCTTATTGCCCTTCTCGGGAGCACCCTTGAGGCAGTCACGGCGTGTACCGTAGCCCACACCACCGGCAAGCATGATAACCTTGTCGTAACCGTAAACCTCATCATTCTCCTTGTGCTCGAATGTAAGTACTGAACCGCAGATAAGTGGCTGACCGAACTTGTTACCGAAATCTGATGCACCGTTTGATGCCTTTGTCAGAATCTGCTCTGGTGTCTGGTACAACCAGTTACGCACTGGAAGTACCTCTTCCCACTTGCGGTCGTTGTATGTACGTGGATATGATGTCATGTAAACCGCAGTACCGGCAATGGGCCATGAACCCTTACCACCGCCCATACGGTCGCGGATTTCACCACCAGTACCTGTTGACGCGCCATTGAAAGGCTCAACGGTTGTTGGGAAGTTGTGAGTCTCGGCCTTGAGCGAAATCACGGTCTCGATATCCTTGATTACGAAATAGTCGGGGATTGAGTGATCGGCTGGAGCGAACTGCTCAACAACTGGACCCTGTGCGAATGCAACGTTATCCTTGTAAGCAGAGATGATGCTGTTGCGGTTCTCGTTTGTGGTACGCTTGATCATTGCAAAGAGTGATGAAGGCATCTCCTCGCCATCGATGATGAATGTACCGCCAAAGATCTTGTGACGGCAGTGTTCCGAGTTGATCTGAGCGAAACCGAACACCTCACTGTCAGTGAGCTTACGGCCCAACTCGCCCTCTACACGGTGAAGGTAGTCAATCTCCTCCTTTGAAAGTGCAAGACCCTCCTGCTCGTTGTAGCTGTCAAGATCTTCGATGAGTTCAATTGGTTTTGGTTCAATGTCAACAGTGAAGATCTCCTGGTCAAGACCACGGTACATACGCTGCAACATTGGATCGTACTCGGCATCCTCATTCTCTACCTCGAAATACTCCTCAATGCGCTGAATACCGCAAAGGCCCATGTTCTGTGTAATCTCCACGGCATTTGTACTCCATGGAGTGATCATTTCACGACGTGGACCTACGAAACAGCCATTGACAGTCTCGCCTTCGAGCAAAGTAGCCTCACCATACAGCCAGCAGAGTTTCTGAACATCCTCGGCTGTCAAAACATTCTTTGTCTGGGTAGCAATTACAGAACCACCCTGTGTACTGAAAAAGTAAATCATATATATGATATTTTGTTTTACATAGTATCTTGTACCGTCTGCCGGCGTGGGCAAAACGCGCAGGATTTTCGCTGCGGAATGCCGCCCAATACAGCGAGGGTACAATATGGAACAAAGATAACGATAAAAAACAATATTAAGGAGATTTTCAGCAACATTTGTTTTACTTAAAGGAAGATTGTTGCAATAAACGGCATATTATGCGCCGTTTTTTATAACTTCGCAACATAATTTCATCAAACAGGATTTATGGAAACAATCATAGGACTTACGATTCCCTTTTTAGGAACCGCACTTGGCGCTGCAATTGTGCTGATGATGCGCAACGGAATAACAGAAAAGACAAACAGCGCAATGCTTGGATTTGCATCGGGCGTGATGGTGGCGGCAAGCTTCTGGTCACTGTTACAACCCGCATTGGAGCAGGTTGGCGACGGCATAGGCAATACGTGGCCTGTACTCACCGGATTTGCGGCCGGTGTCTGCTTCCTGCTGTTCCTTGACACTATCATTCCGCACCAGCACATTGACGACAACGCCCCCGAGGGTCCACGTTCACGTCTGCCACGTTCAATAAAGATGATTCTTGCCGTTGCACTGCACAACATTCCCGAAGGTATGGCTGTCGGCGTCGTTTTCGGCGGTGTACTGAGCGGCAACACTGACCTTACCATTGCCGGTGCATTGGCATTGTCAATTGGTATGGCAATCCAGAACATCCCCGAGGGAGCAATCATCTCGGTTCCACTGCGCGATGAGGGCAAAAGCCCAGGCAAGGCATTCGTTTGGGGAGCAGCATCGGGACTTGTAGAACCCATTGCCGCACTTGCTACCATGTTTATCCTGAAGGACAGCTCTGCCGCCATGCCCATCCTCCTGGCTTTCGCGGCCGGCGCAATGCTGTATGTCGTAGTGGAGGAACTCATACCATCATCGCAGAAAGGCGAACACAGCAACATTGGAACAATTGGCTTCGCAGCCGGTTTCATGCTGATGATGCTACTTGACAGCTGCATAGGTTAACGGAAGCTTATATTCAGAAAACGCCATCGGCTTGTCAAACCGATGGCGTTTTCTGAATATAATACGGCAATCACCTTACTTAACCAAAATCTTTTTACCACCTACAATGTATATACCGGGGGCTGTGACTGCCTCAACGCGACGACCTGTAAGGTCATAGATTTCACCTTTGACATTTCCGCTTTCACCTTCCACCTCGCCGACACCTGTTGTGCCTTCGCCAAAGCGGAAACTGTATGATGCAGCACCATCAGTATTGCTCATTGGCAAGTATGCCTTGTTGGCGTTATTCAGGAATGTACCATCGGCATAACCGGCTGTTACAGCCTTATAGAAGCCTACCTCACCTTCCACAAGACCCAGCACGTAAGCAGGTGTTTCTACTTTTGTATCAACAAGTGTACCCTTTAACAGGTTGTCAGCAAAATCACATGTTGCAGCATCGGCTGTGCGAACAAAATCATACTCCCCGGCTGCAGCCTTGACAATCACACCCTGGCATGCAGGGAGAACATCCTTGACCCTTGTCAAGGTAACATAAGAATCACCGATATTGGATACTATATACGCCTCTACCGTTGAAGGGATAATGGTATTGTTTCCTAAATACAACGTTGCATAACCGGCAGCACCCACCACAAGAGTATGAGAGTTTGCAGCATGTTCCACAGCACAAAGTGTATCATAGGCAGCCTGTTGGTCTGCAATCTGCTCATCAAGCAACGGCACACTTGTAACAAGGTCATTTGTACTCATTGCCTTTGATGAAATTGTCACAAACATGGTTGTAAGCAACAGTTCCTCAGCAAGATAGCTCTTGTATGCATCATAGACTGTCACCTCATTTGCAACAATTGCAAAACCAAACTCAGACATAACAAAGAATGTATTTGCATTTCCCTCTGTCTTTGTTACCGTAAAACGGATGTAGCGATAAGCCTTGCTCATTTCAATGACAGAAGACTCAAAATCTGCCGCAACACCACCATTAGTGTTCTGTCCAGGGTTTGGCAGACCGTCAGCGGTTGTAAGCGTGGTTATTGTAGTATATGTACCATCGGCACTATCACAACCCTCGATAACGATTGTTGT
This sequence comes from Bacteroidaceae bacterium, assembly GCA_017555845.1. GTDB lineage: Bacteria > Bacteroidota > Bacteroidia > Bacteroidales > Bacteroidaceae > HGM04593. The sequence continues at coordinate 63,386 of JAFZFO010000027.1, forward strand.
TGGGCAGTTGTTACCATTATCGCGTGTACTGTAATTGAATCTAAACTTTGTTGTAGTTGAGCCACTTCCCAAATCCACGCGCAGATAGTGAGGTGCAGCAACAGTTCCACTATAGTCTGTATGCAGAAAAGTAGTCTTGCTGCCATCGGTCAACTTATCAACATACGCCGCACTGTAATCATTATTATTCTGCGCTATATAAGGAGCATTACAATAAAGATTTTCAGTTGTCAGGGCAAGTTTGCTTTCCTGTGCCAGTTCTACAGTTCCCACATGGCTTATAAGAGTCTCTGTCTCTGTTGCAAGCTGTGCAAGTGTAGTCTTGCGTGCGTTTACAGTCGCCTCATATTGTGCATACAGGGCATTATAAGCTGCCTGCAGCGCACTCAATTTAGCAGCGACATCACCGGTTGTTGGAGAGAAGCTGGTCGCCGTTCTTTTTCCGTCGAACAAAGCATTCATTGCAGCTTCAACAGCATCAACACCAACAGTACCATTGTATGTATCGTTCACAGTAGCAGTAAAACCTGTGACAGGTGTTATATCAAACTCTGCCATGTGCCAATAGCCGCGGTTCGCGTGATAATTGAAACGCAGATATTTATATGACGAGAGCATTACACCGTTGAACTCCCAAGACTCACCGGCACTCTGCGGCATACCCGATGCCGAGCCTATATATTTGTAGGCGACATTGTCGTCGCTACCATATACATCTACGCTCTTTGGGAAGTCATTCTGCACACCTGCACGGGTTGTATGGCTAAATGTAAAACTTGAGAGATCATTATTCTCGCCAAGATATACAGCCAGATAGTGAGAGCCTGATGGTGGTTCTGAAGTATAGTCGGTGTGGAAATGGTTATTTGCTGCACCATCCACAAGATTTGCAATAGGTCCCTCCGCTGCAGATTGTGCATTTGTCCACAGATAGTATGCACTACCCTGTGTTGTTGTCTGCAACGAAAGCGGTGTGCCTTTGGTATATGTCACAGCGCCAGCCACCTCGTTAAGGAGCGTTTCGGTCTTAGCTACAAGTACTTGCAATTCTGCTAGATTAGCAACATTTTCATCTGTCTCGGTTGCTGTAATATACCATTGCGAAGCTGTTGCATCGTAGCTCCAACCTACTATATTGTAGCTTTGACTTGCCGATGCGTGCATTGGCGCATTCTTTCCAACAATAGCCCACAAACCATGCTTAAGTTCCTTTAGTGTGTACACACCGGCAGATGCTTGTTCCTTTGTTGCATTGCCGCCGATATCACCCGTTACAACCGCCGGACAGTAGTAACCTTCGGCATTTTTCAAATAATAGCTGCCGGCAATGCCTGTTTCCACAAAAGACCACAGTGCAGCTGTCGTGTTGTTTTCCAACGCACGCACCGTTGCCCCATCGACAACAATGTTGCGAGTAGTATATGCATTGTTGCTGATTATATACTTTTTATTTAGATCCAAAGCAATCTTTAAATCGGGGATTGCCAACACCTTTGTATATTCGGAATAGAGCAAATCGTATGCAGCCTCGTAACCCGACGAACCGTCATATACCTCCTTGGCGTATGCAAGAGCACTTGCAAGGTCGGCAACCGCAGCGCCCTTGAAATAACCTATCTTTGTATATGTATTATCAATCTTATCAACAATAGACTGTGCCTTTGCAATGAGTTGCTCAAGAACGGTTCTCTGCATAGCGGTGATATCAACCTCGGCAGTGGTCACATTGCTCTCTGTGTCCACTGTAGTAATTGTCGCCTTGCCCGAAACGATAGCCTCCAAGGCCTCATCGCTCAATTTGAATGTTGACTTGTTGCTGAACGATATAAGTTCACCTTTCTCGTTGAAGACAAGGAAACCGACACCACCCTGGCCACCGCTCATTGTAATAGAGCCGTCGGCGTTAACTGTTGCTGCGTAATTGGTAAGTACTTCAACATCACCATCAATAAAGTCATTTACAGAACCAAACTCGGCTGTAGGATTGTTATCCCAAAGAGAACGAGATGTTGAACCATCGTGTTTCTTGGTTGTCTCACTTGCACCGTCGTTGATGAGCAGCACAGCGTAGTTCACAGGGTAGTTCTTCGCCTTTACCGCGGCAATAGCATTGTCAATCTGCTCCTGTGTAACGTTGTATGTAGCGTTGGAATAGTCACCCACAAGGCGATTATCCATAATCTCGAAGAAACCGTGCGCGCGGAAGAACTCGGTCAGGTCCTCACCGGCAGCATCGCAAGCGTGCTGATAGAAACGGAGCAGTGATGTCTCGCCACTGATTTGGCCGCCGTTCTCAAGGGGTACTTGACGACAAAGTTCGAACAGACGTGGCCAGAACTGGGTGTTGTGACCCGCCAGGTGATAGTAGAGCCACAAGCGGTAGTACAAATGGGTAATTGCCCAGATGTTATTGGTATAAAGGTCATTACCCTCGGTATTGAACGCTGCAAGCACGCTCTCCAAAGAACCCTCGCTGCCGTTCACGCGAGATGTACCCATACCCATGTACCACACAGCAACATTCGAGAAGAAGTTGTTGGTAACCTCGGTCTGTCCGTTGAGGTTGAAGACAGCCTGGTGCTGGTGACCAATCTCATGCGCAGGGCCCCAAGTCGGGCCGGCCTCATTGGCAATGACACCAATAATGCTACCCATTGTATTGTAGTGGTAGTTACATACACGCCAGCCACCGCTCATGTAACCACTGCCGGCACCCACACCACAGGCGTGATGGTTGAAGTATTCGCTGTAATCAACCCCCTGGCAGAACTCGAGATAGGTTTTTGTATCACCATCGACCATTGCACTACCGTAGTTGTAGATTTCGGCAGGTGTACCCTCGCTTGTCCAGCGTGGATAGAGAGCGTTCATCTTGTCCATTGTAGATGTGCTCACAAGACCCATACTTGCAAGTTCGGAGTATGTGATGCGGTCCCAAGCCTCAAGCATAATGTTAATCTTACCATTGGTAGTGCTCAGCCCCATACCCGGATAGTAGGTATCGTTATATTCGCCGAAACCGTTACCGTTGCCGCTGTAACAGTTGGGAGTTGAGACAACCTTGATATTCTCAAGGTGATAGGCAAGCGCCTTTTCTATTCCGCCATCGGCATTTGCAACACCGAAATATCCCTTTTCACTATCGTATGCACCGAATGGGAAAAGCAGTGTCTGACGATGACCGAGCAGGGCAAAGTCGGTTGGCAATGCCACACGCGCCTTGTAGTAGTTCCAATCTTCGTCATTATCCACGGTTCCCCAGAGGTTCTCGGCGTCAGTCGTTGCGCGGTAGTCACCCATTGCATTGAAGAAGCCGTTGATGTGACCACCCTCGATGTGAATCTTCAAAGGCTTGTAATTCGAGAGCTTGCGGTTCTCGGGGAACTTCTCGGCAATTGTCGCACCATTCGCATTATATGTGTGGACAACATAGTTAATCCACATCTGGCAACCGTCGGTTGTAAAGGTTACCCTGTTCAAACCCTTGTGCAATTGTGTATAGGCCGAGTTGTTGTAGTATTGTGTCGCTCCATTGCCACTTTGGTGCGCAAGCCAAAGCTCGGCACCCTCGGGGATATCACCATCAACCATAATGTAGATGACATCTCCGTTGTTTGCATAGATACCGGTAGGGTTGTCCATATTACAGTGAGCGTTGATGCGCAGGTAGCTTGTCACCTCACTCTCGATGCTGTAGGGCTCGTACATCTGCACGCGGAACTTCTTGGCATACTCACTACTCCAAGTATCCGCTACTGTCCACAGGCTGTGGTTTGTATTGTTATTTCCGTTGGGACGGTCGGCAGGCGCCACGGTTGCCTCGGCCCAGTTACCGCCATAGACTTTGTCGACCATTCTTTGTAAAGCTGCAGGGAGCGCTGCATAAGCCTCACTGCTTTGAGCTTCAGAAAGCGAAGCGAGCTTTGGAGTCGAACATGCGCCATCACTGAAGAGCGCCTCAAGACTTGGCTGATATGCAGCAACCTCGGCCGCTGTAGGAACAGCATCAAGCAGCGCCTTAATCTCGGCATCGGTATATTCAATTTTTGTCACAGTCCACTGTGTTCCACCGGAACCGCTGCCCCAACCCTGGATATTGGTTTGAGTATCACTACCCAAGTGCATATAAGCATTGCCATTACTAGAGACAGAAGCACTACGGATTGTGTTGTTTGTTCCGCCGGCAACAATATACTCGAACTTGTTTGAGTTGGCGGTACACTCCTCGGTCAAGTTCCAGGCGCTTTGGCCTGTCTGCGAAAGATAACGAGCATTGGACAAATTGCGGAACAGATATTTGTCGTTGCCGTCTGTGGTAACATACCACTGCTGTTTGATGTCAGCCTTGTCTGTAGCCGCAGCCTGCACAGTGTTTCCATCAACAGCCGTTATTGCACGACCTGTAAAATGAGCATTCTGGAAGTGATAGACTTTCCCCACTTCAAGAGTAGTCTGCGCCCACGATGGCATCCCCACCATCAGCAGCACAGATACAAAAAGATGTGTAAAAATTCTTTTCATTTTTATTTAATTGATCAATTTTCCAGTTTATTTCCCGGGAGACCCGGACATTGCTACATAGTAGCAAAACATTTTGCAAAATTACTGCTTTTTCAACAAAAATTCACTATTTAAAAGTCTCATTTTTAAGGGTCTTACGGTTTCTGACAAAATAGAAATTCACATTTTATAACTACATTTAACTATAAAAAGAAAAAGTGACAACAAAATGCGTAGATGCAGTATAATATTTTACAGAGATTATTCGTATCTTCGCAACAAATGTAGAAAAAGAAAAACTTGATATTATGACAAAGAAACTTAATACAGGCACACTTTGTGTGCAGGGCGGTTGGCAGCCCAAGAAGGGCGAGGCTCGCGTATTGCCCATATTCCAGAGCACCACATTCAAATATGACACTAGCGAGCAGATGGCACGCCTGTTCGATCTTGAGGACAGCGGTTACTTCTACAGCCGTTTGCAGAACCCAACAGTTGATGCCGTGGGTGCAAAGATCAATGCGCTCGAAGGTGGTGTAGGCGCCGTGATGACATCATCGGGACAGGCGGCGAACTTCTACGCAATACTCAATATCTGCCAGGCCGGCGACCACTTTGTTTCGGCAACGACCATTTATGGTGGTACATACAACCTTTTTGCCGTTACACTGAAGAAGATGGGCATTGAAGTAACATTCGTTGATGCCGATGCACCAGCCGAGGAGATTGAGAAAGCGTTCCGCCCCAACACAAAAGCACTGTTCGGCGAGACAATCTCAAACCCAAGCGTGAATGTGCTTGACATTGAGAAGTTCGCCGATATTGCCCACCGCAACGGTGTGCCTCTCATCATCGACAATACATTCGCCACACCTGTCAACTGCCGTCCTATCGAATGGGGTGCAGACATCGTGACACACTCTACCACAAAATACATGGATGGTCACGCTGTGGCTGTGGGTGGTTGTGTTATTGACAGCGGCAATTTCGATTGGGAAGCACAGCACGACAAGTTCACATGCCTTACCGAGCCCGATGACAGCTATCATGGCCTAATCTACACAAAGAACTTCGGCAAGGCTGCCTACATTACAAAAATGGTATCACAGGTAATGCGCGACCTTGGCGCAATGATGGCTCCAGAGAATGCATTCCTGCTCAATCTTGGATTGGAAACCTTGCACCTGCGTATGCCACGTCACTGCGAGAATGCACAGAAGGTTGCCGAGTATCTTGAGCAACATCCAAAGGTAAAATGGGTAAACTACTGCGGATTGCCAAGCAGCAAATACTATACTCTTGCGCAGAAGTACCTGCCAAAGGGCGGTTGCGGTGTGATGGCATTTGCCGTTGAAGGCGACAAGGAGGATGCAATACGCTTCATGGACAGCCTCAAGTTCATCGCCATCGTGACACACGTTGCCGATGCACGTTCATGCGTACTCAACCCGGCGAGCCACACTCATCGCCAGTTGAGCAACGAACAGCTCATAGAGGCCGGTATCGACCCCGACCTGATCCGTCTTTCAGTGGGCATTGAAGATGCTGAGGATATAATTGCCGACATTGAACAGGCTTTGCAGGCATTCTAAAGAATCATCATGAAGAGATTGCCATTACTTGCAGGAGCACTGATAATGTGCGGACAAGCCGTTGCAGGAGTTTTCCCGACAGCTGTACAATCGGATTCCGTACGTACAAAACTTGAAATCAAGAAAGTTGACTTCAAGGATGATGCAACCCGCCCTGCAGCCAAGCCTGTTAACAAGGATGTCAAGCAGAACGGCAAGGAGATGAAGGTCGACAAGCTGGACATCAAGGGAGATTTTGCACCAATCAACGACAAGCCTGCCGTCAGCGGAAACAAAAGCAATATCGACGAGATAAAGAATATGGCAAAGAGGAACAACAGCAAAGCCACCGAAGCAAAGACTACAAGGCCTGCTGTCAGCTACCCCACCTTCCCCGGTGGCAACATTGCTGTAAGGGAGTTTGTCAGAAAGAATCAGAGATATCCCGACGAGTGCAAGCGCGAGCGTCTGACAGGCCGTGTTGAGGTAATGATAGGCATTGCTCCCGACGGAACGCCACACAGCGCGACCATTTCAAAAAGCAGTGGTAACGTACACATGGACGCCGAGGCATTGCGCATAGCGGACCTGATGCCAAAATGGACACCGGCTGTTGAAAGCGACGACCCACAAGGCATCGATTATGTGATTTTTGTCAACTTCCGTCCCGGAAGGTAAAAAAGGTGAAAGCGGAAAGGTGAAAGGTTAAAGCTGCGGTTAAGCGAGCAAAAGCCAAGTTTGCTTGAGCTTTTACAGCTAGCGGCAGCAGATTCAACCGCTACCGCTAGCGAGTGAGTGAACATTCATTTTCAATCACAACAAGCGCAGCTACCCGATTTAAGCACATAATGAAAGCACGACGTTCAACACGTCGTGCTTTCATTATATACCTTTCCGTTTTCACCTTTCACCTTTTGCTTTAAAGGCGAGAGCATAGAGCTTCATCTGCTTGATCATAGCCAGGAGTCCATTGCTTCTTGTCGGCGAAAGGTGTTCCTTGAGTCCTATAGCCTCAACAAAATATGGTTCGTTCTCCAGAATTTCATCCGGTGTGCGACCCGAATAGACCTTTATAAGCAACGATACGATACCCTTTACAATAAGCGCATCACTCTCGGCACGGAAAAAGACCTTTCCATCAACGTAATCTGCCTGCAACCACACACGGCTCTGACAACCTTCGATGAGATTATTGTCGGTCTTGTACTCCTCGGGCAGCGCTTCCTGCTCGCCACCAAGATCTATAAGCAACTGATAACGGTCGAGCCAATCATCGAAATCATTGAACTCAACGATTATTTCATCCTGTATATCTTTTATTGTATCCATTATTTCTCGTTATAAATTACCGTTAGCACTGTTTGACCGACAGCCTTGAGAGTCTCGGCATCAATCCAATCCATATCATCCTTCATTGTATGGTGGTGCTGTCCAAAGCCATTGGGGCTTTCGGGATCATAGTTTATTATATCAATACAGGGTATTCCTGCCGTACTGTTCACGTATAGGTGGTCATCGGTTATTGCTCCACCCTCTTCATCTACAAAGTAGGATGCATATCCGGCTTTTTTAGCCCATTTCCACACTTTACGCACTACACCCGGAGCAAAATGGTTTGAGTAATACTCCTGATGGAATACAGAGTTTGGCGCTCCGACAATATCGAGCAGAATACCGTATCTTGGACTATAGCCTGTAGTATGGGGAAAGTATGACCAATACTGCGAGCCCAAAGCCCATGAGTGCCTGTTTGATGAGTACTTCTCAACATCATTCTCATGCAATCCATAATCTTCAGCATCGAAAAGGATGATATCGACACCCACTGTCGATGGCAGCATCGACAGCTGGCGGGCAATCTCAAGCAACACTCCCACTCCGCTGCCACCATCATTGGCACCTGGAAGTGGCTTGTAATGGTTTGCCTTGTCAGGGTCAGAATCGGCCCAGGGGCGTGTATCCCAATGCGCACAGAGCATAATACGCTCCTCTTTACTGGGCTGGAACTGAGCTATGATGTTACGTGCTTTCAGGAGATCGCCATTATAGGCCTTGAGCTCCATATCCTGTGTAAGCACCTCGGCACCATATGCCTGCAGCTTTGCAACAAGGTAATCGGCACATTTGCGATGGGTTACGGTTCCCGGAACACGAGGGCCGAAAGCTACCTGGCGGGCCACAAAGCTATATGCGCTGTCTGCATCGAATATAGGCACAATAGCGACAGGCTCCATAACGCTTTCGGCACTGCCTTGCGACAATGTCTCAACCGGAGCAGTCTTTGCACCCGCATCGCTTTTGGCAACGCCGCCGCAGTTTATGAACAGCAGCGTCATCAACAGCATATAAACCTTGTACATCATAGGATTATCGGTTTAATCTCCATGTTGCACCTTCCTTGCCGTCCTTGATTTCAAAACCAAGTTCTGCAAGTTCATTGCGTATCTTGTCACTGGTAGCCCAGTCCTTGTTTGCCTTGGCAATCTGACGCTGCTGCAAGAGCATATCGACAACCTTGCCGAATGCCTCCTCACGGGCACTGTTGGAACCCTGTTCCTCACGCAAACCAAGGATATCGAACGCAAAGAGATGGAATACCTCCTTCAACTCAGCCAGGTCGGCTTCGCTGATGGTTGCCTTCTTGTCGGCCAACTGGTTGATTGCGCGTGATGCATCAAAGAGATGAGAAATAACCTGTGCGGTATTCATGTCATCGTTCATTGCATCGTAGCACTTGTTGCGCAAATCCTTCACCTCGACAGTTGTTTCACCCGATGCCACAAGACCGCCAAGTGTCTTATATGCCTCAAGCAGACGCTGCATACCCTTTTCGGCAGCCTGCAATGCCTCGTTGCTGAAATCCACGGTGCTGCGATAGTGGGCCTGAAGTATGAAGAAACGGATTGTCATTGGCGTATAGGCCTGCGCCAACAGCTTATGCGAACCGTTGAAGAACTCATCGAGAGTAATGAAATTGCCCAATGACTTACCCATCTTTGTTCCGTTGATGGTTATCATGTTGTTGTGCATCCAGTACTTTACCACATGGTGTCCCATTGCAGCCATACCCTGTGCAATCTCACATTCGTGGTGAGGGAACACAAGGTCCATACCGCCACCATGTATATCGAACTGCTCGCCAAGGTATTTGCGGCCCATTGCAGTACACTCACAGTGCCAGCCGGGGAAACCATTGCTCCATGGCGATGGCCAGCGCATGATATGCTCAGGCTGCGCGCATTTCCACAATGCAAAATCGGCCGGATTGCGTTTCTCGTCCTGACCATCAAGTTCGCGTGTCGTGTTCAACACATCATCAAGGTTACGGCCCGACAGGATACCATACTTGTGTGCCTTGTCATACTTGGCAACATCAAAATAGACTGAACCCTGGCTCTCATATGCGAAACCATTGTCAAGAATCTCCTTTACAAGTTCAATCTGCTCGATGATGTGGCCCGAAGCATGTGGTTCAATACTTGGAGGCAACACGTTCAGGGCATCCATGACCTTATGATAATGTAAGGTGTACTGCTGTACAACCTCCATTGGCTCTATCTGCTCAAGGCGTGCCTTCTTTGCAATCTTGTCCTCGCCCTCATCGGCATCATGCTCAAGATGGCCGACATCGGTAATGTTGCGCACATAGCGTACCTTGTAGCCAAGATTCTGCAGATAGCGGAACAGCACGTCGAAAGTTATCGCGGGACGTGCATGACCAAGATGGGCTGGGCCATAGACTGTGGGACCACATACGTAAAGTCCTACATTGGGAGCATTCAGCGGCTCAAACAGCTCTTTCTTACGAGAGAGCGTGTTGTATATCATGAATTTATTCTCCATATCTTTATATTTATATATTTAAAAATCAAAGGTTTATATTATCATTTAAAATTTCGTGTCGCGTTGCGGTTCATCTTGCGGCGCTCCTTATCCGGTTTCTGCTTGGTAATGTCAAGCGGTTTCTGTTCGTTGAGCGGAGTGCCGATATCCCAATCGTCCTGGGTATATTCAAAAAGTGCACGCAGGTCAAGGGCGTGATGGTAGTACGATACATGTTCGGGCTGTATTCCTTTCTCGAAATCGCCGGTATCCCATTTGCCGTTACTATTGGCATCAAATATAAGACGCATATAGTATGTACCCGGTTTTATAAAATAGAAAGTACAATGTCCATTTTCGGTCTTTTGCTCCATCACGACATTTTCACGGGCATCAAGCAACTGCAGGATACCATTGTTGCGCACTCCGGCAATGTTGACATAAAGCACTGCATATTCATCGAGCGATTTGAAGGTCATCTCGCGCGTAAACTTTTCGGAGACACCGCCATACAATCCCTTGAAAGCAGCAGAATCGGCTGTTACCATATATGTCTCCTCAGGACGCCACTCGGCAAACATCTCATATCTGCGTATATTTGTACTGTCCTGACGGAATACCATGTCAACAGGAGTCCAAAGGGTATCGACCTTCAATGCCACAGAAATCTTTGAGGCATCAACAGAGAGCAACGGCTCTTCAAATGTGAACCTGCACACAGCATTCAAATCCATTGAATTGGAACCGCTGAAACGCACCGGGAGCACCTTTGTCTTTGGCACATAGACAGGTGGATTCTCCTCGTCATAATCGGGAGAATTCTTTGCCTTGCGCATGAAGTTCTTCATATCCTCCTCATGTTTCTTCTGCTGCTGTTTGAGCACAGCCTCCCAACGTCTTTTGGCAGAAACAAACAGTGTATCGTTCCTGTCAATGCTGTCACCGGCCTCATCAACAACCCTGTATGTAAGTTTCAGTGCGAGGGTGTCATTACGGTATAGCATTGAATCCTTGAGCCAGTATACCAGTGTATCCATTCTTGCGCTTTTCTCAAGTATATACGCATCGGTAAGGTCAAAGTCAAGGCCTTCCAACCGGGGGAGCGTATTGTTTGGTGCAGCAAAGAACAGCGCAAGCTTGTTATGCTGGTCACGTGTCTGCTTCACCAGATATTGCGACATGAAATCCTCCTTGAATACGCGAAGTACAAGGTCATCGGGCATGAAGCGTGTATAGTTTATATAGCGAATAGTGTCAATGGTAACGCTGTCGCGCCATATGGTATCGGGACGTACTGCCGGAGCTGCATGGGGTTCAATGACAGTGGGCAACCATGCTACAGCCTCGCTCTTCTGATCGAACAGGTAATTCTGGTTTGCATCGGACAATGCATATACCCTGTATTTGCCCGGGGCAATACCCTTGATTGTAAAGCGGCCACGCGAATCGGTGCGGGAAACGCGCTCAAAAGGCAATTTGGTAAAGGCACTGTCATCAAGACAAGAGTGCAGGCCTACAATCATTCCCTTGATGGGTTCAAGATCAGCTGCATTGAGCACGACACCCGACACAGCCAATGTATCGACTGCGTCTCCTGTAGAGAATACATAGGCGAAATTCTCATACGGATTACGCTCGTTGTTGTCAACAATCGCATTGCCAAAATCAACAGAATAGGTTGTGTTGGGCTTCAAAGTATCGAACAGCTCAACCATAATCTTCTTTCCGCTGTACTTGATTTCGGGCATCTGCAACTGTGGCGGAGAGACAACCACATTCTCGAAGGCATTCTCCAATGTCACGTTCTCATCGAACTCCAGTGTTATCTTGGCAACCGAAACCCCGGTTGCATTGAGCACAGGAGTAGCCTTGAGAAGAACGGGCGGTTCCTCGTCGTATGGACCGCCGTCAGGCGTTCCAATGCTGGCACAGGCGACAAGAGCGAGAGCCAGCAACAGTGACATTGCATATTCCTTAAGTTTCATTATCAATTAATCTCCAAAAGCTCCTCAATATACTGACGGCTATTGCTCAGGCGTGGGACTTTGTGTTGTCCACCAAGTTTGCCCTTGCTTTTGAGCCAATCATTGAAAAGATTCTCACGTGCAACAACAATTTCAAGCTGTTGCATGGTCTTGTTCTTGTATCGTTTCGCCTCGTAGTCGGAATTTATCAGTTGCAGGGAGGAGTCGAGTATCTCGGCAAACACCTCCATTGAGGCCGGTTTTTCGGCAAATTCCACAAGCCACTGATGGCGACACTTTGCATCGGCATCCATGAACACCGGAGCAACTGTATAGTCTATGACCTTTGCGCCGGTCTCGCGACAGGCAATCTCCAGTCCCTTCTCGGCGTTCTCAACCATCAGCTCCTCGCCAAACGCATTGATGAAATGCTTGGTCCTGCCCGAAATGACAAATTTATACGGGTCCTTGCTTGTAAAACGTACTGTGTCGCCTATCATATAGCGCCACAGACCGCACGATGTAGATATGAGCATTGCATAGTTCTTGCCGACCTCTACCTCCCACAAAGGCAATACCTGCGGATTAGGCGAGCCGAATTCTTCGAATGGTATGAACTCATAAAAGACATCATAGTCAATCATCAGCAACATCGCTGAGTCGAGCGGATCATTCTGTATACCGAAAAAGCCTTCGCTGGCATTGTATGTCTCGACATAGTTCATACTGCTGTTGCGTATAAGCTGACGGTACTGCTCACGATATGGGGTAAAAGCGACGCCACCATGAAAGAAGACCTCAAGATTTGGCCACACCTCATCGATACTCTGCTTGCCTGTAATGTTGAGCATATGCTTGAGCACAGCCATCATCCACGATGGCACACCCGAAAGGTTCGTGACATCCTTGTTGCATGTACAACGGGCAATCCGGTCCATTTTTTCCTCGAAATCACCCAACAGGGCAATCTTTTTGTCCGGAACACGCAACATATTGACAATAGCGCTGCTGTTCTCGATAAGGATGGCACTCAAATCACCGACAAGACTGTCCTGCAAGTTGTAGTTCGGCGAGTGGCTTCCACCAAGAATCAGAGCCTTTCCTGATAAAAGGCGGCTTTTAGGATTGTTGGCAAGATAGGTGGCCACGACATCAAAGCCTCCTTTATAATGGACACGCTTCAAACCGGAAGATGTCACGGGAATGAACTTGCTCTTGTCATTGGTTGTTCCGGATGACTTTGCAAACCATCTGCAACAGCCCTTCCAAAGAACATCCTTTTCGCCATGGCGCATACGGTCGATGTCGCCTTTCAACGACTCATAGTCCTGGATGCCCACCAGCTTGGCAAACTGCTCGTATTGCCTTATATCGGAATAGCGATGCCTTATACCCCATTCAGTGCCCGCCGCTTCATTCACGAGACGTCTCAGCACATCGCGTTGCAACTCCTCGGCCGCAGTGGCATATTTATCAATCTGCTTTATACGGCTGTTGGTAACCGGCTTTATGAATGGAGTAAGGTTCATCGTCTATCACAACAATTTTACTGTAAAGTCAATTCTTATTCGTTGAACTTTGCCAAGCCACCTTTAAGGAACTCGACAAATTTGCCGACATTCTTGTCAAAGGCAAACGAACCATTCAGGCGGTTACCGTCTGCATCAACAAGCACATAGAATGGCTGTGAAAGCGCGCCGAACTCATGCTGCTGGAAATAGGTCCATTTCTCGCCGACCTCGGTATACTCCAAACCATCCTCACCAACGAAAGGTTCGGGAAGTTCTCTTCTGTCATCAACATACAGAGAAGCTACGATATAGTTGTCGTGCAACATCTTGAGCACTTCCTTGTCACTGAGTACAACAGACTCCATCTCACGACAGTTTACACAGCCATGGCCTGTGAAGTCGAGGAAGATAGGTTTGTTCTGCTCGCGGCTCATCTTCACAGCCTCATCATAGTCATGAGTGTCGGCCTTGAAGATTGCGGGAGTCTCACTTACGCCAAGTGAATACATATTGAAATCCTGTGTGAACATTGGAGGAGCAAATGCGCTGATAGCCTTACAAGGAGCACCCCACAGACCAGGTATCATATATACGGCGAATGCGAATGAAAGCAACGCGCCGAAGAAACCGGTAACACTTGTTGTCTTGTCGCTTGGATCATCGTGTGGCATGCGGATAACCTTGAGCAGGTACATACCCAGAAGAATTGCCAATGCGATCCACAACACAAGGAATGTCTCACGGTCAAGGATTCCCCAGCCCTTGGTAAGGTCTGCTACAGAGAGGAACTTCAAGGCGAATGCAATCTCTACAAAACCAAGGACAACCTTGATTGTATTCATCCAACCACCTGAACGTGGAGTCTGCTTGAGCAGAGATGGGAATACTGCAAAGACTGTAAATGGCAAGGCAAGAGCCAATGCAAAACCGAACATGCCGACTGCAGGGCCCAGATAGTCGCCGGATGTCGCTGTCTCAACAAGCAGGAAGCCGATAATAGGACCTGTGCAAGAGAATGACACCAACGCCAGAGTGAATGCCATGAGGAAGATACTCAATATACCGGTTGTACTGCTGGCCTTTTCATCGACCTTGTTTGTCCATGATGAAGGCAACTTGATCTCGAAACCACCAAGGAATGATGCACCGAAGACAAGCAACATAAGGAAGAAGAATACATTGAAGAATGCATTTGTCGCGAGCTGGTTAAGCGCAGCAGGACCAAAGAGCAATGTCACGGCCAAACCGAGCAACAGATATATTACAACAATTGATGCACCATATATCAAAGCCTCGCGGACAGCCTGCTTTCTCTCTTTTGAACGTTTGAGGAAGAAGCTCACTGTCATTGGAATGATTGGCCATACACAAGGAGTAAGCAGTGCAAGAAGACCACCACCAAAGCCAAGGATGAATGTCATCCATATTGAGCTATGGTCCTTCTCCTCGGTCTCTTCTGTTGCAACAGTTGCAGTTTCAACAACTGCAGGCGCAGCCTCTACTACAGGCTCTGCAGCTACAGCCTCAACGGTCTCGGTCTTGGCTTCTTCTACCGGTTCAGCGACCTCAGGCTCTGCTGCTACAGGCTGGCTTACAACAGCCTCCTCCTTTACAGGTGCAGGAGCAGCTTTCTCTACAACAACAGGCTTTGCCTCGACTGCAGGTTTTGCCTCAACCTTCTTCTCCTCGACAGGAGCAACAGGAGCAGCAAGTGTAACAGCCACATCGCCATTTGTTATTACAAAATCATAACGGCCGGGAACACAACCCATATCGCCGCATGACTGGTAGTTCAATGTACCCTTAAGCTTAAAATTCTCATTGAGGACCTTGAATGACTGGGTAAATGATGCGAACTCCTTAAAATATGTCACCTGCATATCGAACACTGGCTCATACTTTGTCAAGGCCTCGTCAACCGGAGCCAATTCACCGACAAGTTCAGCACCCTCGAGTTCTGTAAATTTCACATAAGTGGGCTTTGGACCGCCTTTTGGAATATCGGTTGAATACATATAGTATCCATCCTCAATCTCGGCAATAAACTCTATTACCACTTCAGAACCTTTAGCCGTCAGTTCGTGAGATACTGTTACCGGCTTCTGCGCACCTGCATGCAAAGCTGTCACAAGCAGGAACAATGATAAGATAAATTTCTTCATTTGTATATATAATTATTTGTTTTTCAAAGTTTTCTAAAGTTCAACAGGATTCTTTCTTATTCGCCATTCGGCAGGATAGAGATTGTTTGCCCTGTTTCCGATATTCTTTGCAAAGCCTATAGGCATGCCTTTGTATGTCAACAGAAGATATCCGACCGGAGCCTGTTCAAATGTCAAGGCCTCGCGATGCAGATATGCAAGCGCCTGCTCACGTTCAAGTTCAACCTTGCAGAAAGCATCAGTTGCAAGTGCATTGCTCATTGCCAACTGGTGCAGAGGCAAGAACTTGTTGTTCTTTATGTCGGCAAGCGGCAGTCCACAATGCAGGACTCTCATTTTCTGCTGCAATGCAAGCATAGCATTAGTGTGTTCTCGCGGCATCGCCACTACCCTTTCCCCTTGCTGAACAAAGTTGAAGTCATCGGGCCTTGTCAACCAACCGCCGACCGTTGCCTTTTGCTTTGCCACCACCGGTTGATAGCGTTGCTGGCGGGGCTGTGCCAAAGGCGCATCGCCATCCTTGCGCAACGCAGCTATAAAGAAGCCTTCACCGGCTGTGAAACCCGGAATAAAACGGTACACCGGCATATCGCCTGCAAGCGCACGTGTGATGCTCCAATCCTCGCCGGTTTCAACCATCAGCGGGGTAGCTCCAAGCTCATCGGCAATCCACTGGACGCAATCTTCATTCTCCTCGCGGTTGAAGGTGCAGGTACTGTAAACCAGCACTCCTCCCGGACGCAAAGAGGGCCATATATCTTCAAGTATACGTTTCTGACGCTTCACGCACTGTTCCACATTTGAAATGCTCCACTGTTCTACAGCGCCCTGATCCTTGCGGAACATACCCTCGCCGGAGCAAGGTGCATCCACGACTATCAAGTCAAAGAAGTTGCCGAAGCTACTGAAATCGGCAGGTTCGTTACGGGTAACAACTGATGACGGATTACCCCACTTGATGACATTCTCTGCAAGCACTTGGGCGCGCTGTGGCACGGGTTCGTTTGACACCAACATGCTACCCTTGGGCAAAAGAGACAGAAGATGCGTTGTCTTGCCACCGGGAGCAGCACACAAATCAAGTGCACGTACCGGAGCGTCAATATATCGCTTTACAAACTGTTCAAGGAACATTGATGAAGCCTCCTGCACATAATAGCAGCCCGCATGGAACAGCGGATCGGCGGTAAAGACCGGACGGCTGGCCAGGTAGCGTCCATTCGCGGCCCAAGGAACCACGCTATTGTCACTGTCAGGCGCTTGCTTTGATGCATTATAGCGGATACTGACAACCGGCTCACAGTCCAGCGCCGCAATAAAACGCTCAAACCTCTCCTTGCCGAAAAGGCTTTCCGTTCTGTCAACAAAAGCAGGATTCAGTTTCATATTTTTATCCAAAAACAAGCACATGATACCATCAGTGCACAAAAAGGCATTATCAAGGCAAAGATAGTAAAAAACGAGCAAAATATATGAAACTTGTTTCAATATATTTCACAGCACAGGCAATATTCCTCTAAAATAGCAGTCAAAAACAGAAAAATGTCAGAAAAAGCAAGCTTTACTTTTAAAAAAGAAACCAAAAGTTCACTTTATGACAACAAAAGGCACGCTCTCTTTTGTGAATAAAAATAGCATTCAATGATAGGATAATTTAACACGAAAGCTTATCTTTGCGAATATTATACCCACGCATGCCGACGCATGCCCACAATACACTAAAAACGGATAGACATGAAACAATATCTTGACCTGCTTGACCGTATCCTTACCGAAGGTACAAAAAAAGACGACCGCACCGGAACCGGAACCATCAGCGTATTCGGACACCAGATGCGATTTAACCTTGAAGACGGCTTTCCATGCCTGACAACAAAAAAGCTCCACCTGAAGTCAATCATACACGAGTTGCTGTGGTTCCTCAATGGAGACACGAACGTCAAGTACCTACAGGAGAACGGCGTACGAATATGGAACGAATGGGCCGATGAAAACGGCGATTTGGGCCACATCTACGGCTACCAATGGCGTTCATGGCCAGGATATGACGGCGAGCACATTGACCAGATCAAGGAGGTTGTTGAGACTATCAAGCACAACCCCGACTCACGCCGCATCATTGTAAACGCATGGAATGTCGGCGACATCAAGAATATGAACCTGCCACCATGCCACGCAATGTTCCAGTTCTATGTAGCCGACGGCAAACTGAGCCTTCAGCTATACCAGAGAAGCGCCGACTGTTTCCTTGGCGTACCGTTCAACATTGCCTCATATGCTCTATTGCTGCAGATGATGGCACAGGTTACAGGCCTGAAAGCCGGCGAGTTCATCCACACACTTGGCGACGCACACCTTTATCTCAACCACATCGAACAGGCCAAGCTACAGCTCACACGCGAGCCAAAGAAGCTGCCACGCATGATAATAAACCCCGACGTCAAGGATATTTTCTCATTCAAATTCGAAGATTTTTCACTCGAGGACTACGATGCCCACCCACACATCAAGGGCGTAGTAGCCGTATAAAAGAAACACGCCTATGTACAAGTTAGCACTGATTGCAGCCATAGCAAAGAACAACGCTATAGGACATGAGAACAAGCTCATATATTGGTTACCCAACGATCTGAAACGCTTCAAGGAGCTGACAACCGGGCACACCATCATCATGGGCAGCAACACATTCCGTTCATTGCCTAAAGGCGCTTTGCCCAATCGTCGCAACATTGTACTGTCGCGCAAAGAGAAGGAATTTCCCGGCTGCGAGACATTCTCATCATTAGAGGAAGCTTTGGCAAACTGCACAAACGAAAAGGTAATATACATCATTGGGGGCGAGACACTATACAGGACAGCATTGCCGCTTGCCGACATACTTTGCCTTACAGAGATTGATGACACTCCGGCCGAAGCAGACGCATACTTCCCACAATTCGCAAAGAACGAATGGGAAATCATTGAGCAGGAAGAACACACCAAGGATGAAAAGCACGGGTTCAACTACCGTTTTGTAACCTACTCGAAAAGACAATAAATACAAAACAGGCATCGATTGATGCCTGTTTTTTTCATATCAACACAAAAAAAGAATGGCATCAACAATTGATGCCATTCTTTTTATCATGAATATCTCAGGATTATCTGTTAGCCTTCTCCTCATTAGCTGAGTAGACAATCTGCAGAGCATAAGCCTTACGCAACTGCATCTTGACGTCAGACAAAAGACCCATATCGATATTGTTGTCAATCTTAAGAGCCACTTTCATTTTAGCGGCCTTGTTGCCCAAGCGCTCTTTCTCCTCTACGATATACGCTTTGAGGTTGTTTACCTCACGACGTGAAAGCTGGCGGTCATTAAGCTGAATACCGGCCTCCTGGCTCTCCTTGTTGTTCATAGGAGTACCAATGTAAATATTCGTAATCGCAGATTTGCGCTCCAACTTCGTCAACTCAGTACCTCTTGGCAACTCCACCTGTACCTTAACCTCCTGCTCACGCATAGAAGTTACAATCATAAAGAAGAACAGGATAGAGAAGATCAAGTCAGGCAATGACGAGGTATTCAATTCCGGCATTTCTGCCTTTCCTTTGTCGCTAAATTTACTCATAGTTATTTTCTCTTACCAATCTCAATAGGCTGAGCCTCTGAAATCATATTAACAAAGCGTCTACGACACAATTCCTGCTCGTCCTCGGTAAGTACCTTGTCGCCATACACATCCTTTGCGAATTCTGCACGCAAATCGTTGTATGCACCGTACAAAGCCTCCTGAACCTTGAAGTAAACCTCGTACTTTGTGGCACGGTCGGTCTGCAAGGTAATGACGTGCTTATTGTTCTGCACAATATTGCTGTGAGGAGCCGGGTAGAAGAACTCAACACCTGCCTCGTTCACATAAGAAACTGTATCCAACTTATTCTTAGCCTCAGGATATTTATCGTTCATTGAGCCAGCTGGAGTATTGGCCACGATGAACTCCTTCGCCAACTCACGGAGCTGGCTCAGGTCCTCGACCTTATATCTCTCAGGCGCTTCTTTACCAGGAGTCACCATGATCTCGTTGTCCATATTCACGTACACCTTCATGATGTTGCGCTCGTGAAGTTCTGGTGGATCCTGCAAATCTTTCTCCTCTGGTGGGTTTGGCAACATGACCGGCAAACCGAAGTTTGAGTTCATTGATGTTACGACCAAGAAAAAGATGAGCAATATGAACGAGATATCCGCTGTTGAGCTGGCGTTGATTCCCGGAACTTTTCTTTTACTTTTTCCCATTATTTAACTCTGTTATAAAAGGGTTATCAAGAACGCATTTTAGAGATAGCAAAGCTGCCGAGCATACACAATGAAGCGATAGCAAGCAACGCATACTGCAAGTACAATACGAAATCCAACTTTGTGGGAGATACGAAGTACAAAGCAACAATAGCGACTGCAACTACAACAATGCGAATTACTTTCTTAAGCAAGCCCTGTGTGCTGTACATCATGTTCTTTACAACTGCAATTGTCTCAAATATGAGCACAAGCAACAATGTAATGAAAGACATTGCATAGCACAAATACAACGAGAGCTCTGTAAATGCCGGATAAGGTGTTTCGGTCACCTCACCTGTACCCTCTGATACCTGCTCCAGAACCAATGGTTCACCTGCGCAGAAGAAGAGCGCAAATACAACCAGGATCAAAGCTGCAAAAGCATAGAGGACGTACTTTGATATTTTTGTATACAAATCAGCTTTCATAATTAGAATTTATTTAGCTGTTATTACTTCTTAAGGTTGTACTTTGTGAGCAAGTCAAGCAAAGTGATTGAAGAATCCTCCATATCTGCAACGATAGCCTCAATCTTGGTAAGGATGAAGTTGTAGAATACCTGGAGAACAAGAGCTACGATAATACCATAGATAGTTGTGATAAGAGCCACCTTCATACCACCGGCAACGATAGTTGGAGAGATGTCACCCTCGCGCTGGATTGTATCGAACGCCATAACCATACCGATCACAGTACCCAAGAATCCGAGTGATGGAGCCATCGCGATGAACAATGTGATCCATGAGCAACCCTTCTCAAGCATTGAAGACTGGAGGCTACCGTAAGATACAACTGAACGCTCTACAGTGTCGAGGCCCTCGTCGATGCGGAGAAGACCCTGATAGCAGATTGAAGCAACAGGACCTGCAGTGTTGCGGCAAACATCCTTGGCAGCCTCAACATCACCCTTAGAAAGAGCATCAGCAATAGCGCCCATAAGCTTCTTAGCGTTAACCTTAGCAAGGCTCAAGTAGATGATACGCTCAATACAGAAAGCAAGACCGATAACCAAAGCGATTGATACAAGCGCCATGAACTCAGGACCACCCTCGATGAACTTTGTCTTCAAACCTTTGTGTACGCCAAGGATACCACCCTCTGCAACAACAGCCTCCTCAACAGGAGCCTCTTCTGCAGCAGCCTCCTCTGTAGCCTCAGCTGCAGAATCAACTGGAGTTGCCTCATTTTGAATAGAATCGCTGATAGCGGTAACTGCCTCCTCTGATGTAGCTACAGGAGTTGCATCCTGAGCATTAACCTGGGCTGTTGCGAACAAGCCCAACATTGCAACGATTGCAAAAAGCTTTTTCATTTTGTTTAATTTTTAGATTAATATTTTAAGTTAATTCGTTCAAACACTGCGGAAAGAGGGGGATTCGAACCCCCGATACGCTTTTGACGTATACACGCTTTCCAGGCGTGCCTCTTCAACCACTCGAGCATCTTTCCCCAAAGCACAGTCCGTATCTATTCGGGTTGCAAGTTACAACTTTTTTTGCAATGCAACACTTTATTTCACGACAAAAGTAGTTTTTTTTTTCGAATCGGTAAACATTTATTTAAAAATCATTGGGCCACACGCAAAAAAAACTCAATTATAAGATTTTTTAACACTATGTAACAGTTGGCGCTATAAAAATAGAGAAAAGGTAACATAGGTTTATGAATTATTCTATACTTTTGCATAGAAGTATATATATAAAGCGTACCCGATTGTGAAAAGATGCTTCCTACGTGTTTTGGCAGACGCCATGAACCCATATTCCTGGGTTATGGCAGCAAGAAACAAGGCTTTTGATGCCGGCGTGCTCAAGAGCAGGGAGTCCGGCATACCCACCATCTGCGTAGGTAACATTTCGGTTGGCGGCACAGGCAAGACACCGCACATCGAATACCTGATAAGGCTATTGGAAAACAAGTATGACATAGCCGTGCTGAGCAGAGGCTACGGCCGCAAGAGCAAAGGTTATATCAGGGCATGCGCACAATCCACAATGGAGCAGATTGGCGATGAACCGTTCCAGATGAAGGAGAAGTTCAAGGAGATCGATGTCGCCGTATGCGAGAAAAGGGTAAAAGGCATCGAGAGTCTCGTTGCAGACAATGGATCCCTGCAGGTCATCCTGCTCGACGATGCTTTCCAGCACCGATACGCAAAGGCGGGGCTGAACATCCTGCTCATTGACAGCAACCGCCCCGTCTGGAGAGATAATGTAATGCCGTTCGGCCGTCTGCGCGAGACCCCAAGCGGCATCAAGCGCGCCGACATTGTCATAATGACCAAATGCAAAGTGATGACTGGCGAACAAAAGGAAGAGTGCCGCCGTTACATAAAAGCGATAAAGGAGATTCCTGTATACTTCTCGACAATATGCTATGGAAAACCATACCATCTGTTCGGGAGCAAGCAGGCCGATACTGAGATTGGCAAGGAGAGCAGCGTGCTGCTTATAACGGGCATAGCCAACCCACAGCCTTTGAAAGCGGAGATTGAGAGGTTGGGTGCAAGGACGGAGCTCATGCAGTATGGCGACCATCACAATTTCAGCACCGCCGAACTTGATGATATTGCCGGACACTTTTCCAAAAACAGGCACACGATGATTGTGACCACAGAAAAGGACGCTACCAGAATAACGCAGAGGAAAGATTTGCCGCAGATTGTGCGCGACAACATATACGCCCTACCCATTGAGGTAAGGTTCATGGACGGAGAAGAAAAATTGTTTAACGAAAATATTTACGACTATGTTACAGAAAATTCAAGAGACTGCTGAATTTCTCAGAGGCAAGATGACAACATCGCCCGAGACCGCCATCATCCTTGGCACCGGTCTTGGTAGCCTTGTAAATGAGATTACCGACAAATATGAGATTGAATACAAAGACATTCCCAACTTCCCGCTCTCAACAGTAGAGGGCCACTCGGGCAAGCTCATCTTCGGTAAATTGGGCAACAAGGAGATTATGGCAATGCAGGGCCGCTTCCACTTCTACGAAGGCTATTCAATGAAAGAGGTAACATTCCCTGTACGCGTAATGCGCGAGCTGGGCATCAAGACACTCTTTGTTTCAAATGCAGCCGGCGGCATGAACCCTGATTTCCTCATTGGCGACCTCATGATCATCAATGACCACATCAACTTCTTCCCCGAGCACCCGTTGCGCGGCAAGAACATCCCTTATGGCGACCGTTTCCCCGACATGAGTGCCGCATATGACAAGCAGCTCATTGCCATGGCAAAGGAAATTGCAGCCGAGAAGGGCATCCGCGTTGTTGAAGGCGTGTACCTTGGCACACAGGGTCCTACTTTCGAGACACCTGCAGAGTACCGCATGTTCCACCGCATGGGTGGCGATGCCGTGGGCATGTCAACCGTTCCCGAGGTTATTGTTGCCCGCCACTGCGGCATACGCGTATTCGGCATTTCAGTCATTACCGACCTTGGCATTGAGGGCATCGTTGTAGAGTGCAGCCACGAGGAGGTACAGAAAGCTGCCGACGAGGCACAGCCAAAGATGACAACAATATTCCGTGAAATTGTAAACCGTGCATAACACAACAGACATGAACACGACAAAACGCACTGAAATATCATCACTTGGAGAGTTCGGTTTCATCGAGCGTCTCACAAAGGATATCACACCTGTAAACAAGGAGACAGTCAAGGGCATTGGTGACGACGCTGCAATATTGCAGTTCAGCAACGATGAGGAGGTCCTCATCACCACCGACCTGTTCATGGAAGGCGTACATTTCGACCTCACTTACTTCCCGCTCAAGCACCTTGGCTACAAGGTTGTAGTCGCTAACATCTCGGACATATATGCAATGAACGGCACACCAAAGCAGATAACCGTTTCTTTGGGTATCAGCCGCAAGTTCTGCATTGAGGACGTAGAGGAGCTGTATTCGGGAATGAGACTTGCATGCGAGCAGTACGGAGTCGACATCGTAGGCGGCGACACCACATCGTCACTCACAGGTCTTGCCATCAGCATAACAGCAACCGGAACCGCACCAAAAGGCACTGCTGTGAGAAGAAGCACAGCAAAAGAGACCGACCTGATATGCGTTACCGGTAATTTGGGAGCAGCATACATGGGACTCCAATTGCTTGAACGTGAGAAGATTGCCACCGCCGACAAGGACTTGCAGCCCGATTTCTCGGGCAAGGAGTATATCCTTGAGCGTCAGTTGAAGCCCGAAGCACGCAAGGAAGTCATTGAAAAGCTGCGCAGCGAGAACATCAAGCCTACAGCCATGATGGATATCAGCGATGGCCTTGCATCGGAGTTGATGCACATCTGCAAGCAGAGTGGCGTTGGTTGCCGCATCTACGAAGAGCGCATTCCTATCGACTACCAGACTGCGATAATGGCCGAGGAACTGAACCTGAATGTCATCACTTGCGCACTTGGTGGCGGAGAGGATTACGAGTTGCTGTTTACCGTACCCATCGCCGACCACGAGAAGGTTGCAGCAATGAAGGATGTACGTGTAATTGGCCACATCGTAAGCGACACCATGGGACTGGCCCTCATCACACGCGACGGTGTTGAGATGCAGCTGAAGGCACAGGGCTGGACATCACAGGAATAACCGCCTATGATCTTGCACAACATTGTACAGGCAATATTCCTGTTGACCGGGGCAATATCCTTTCTGTCGGCTGCCTTTGACTGGGAGTGGTTCTTCACCGCCGACAATGCCCGATTTGCAGTAAACAAATTCGGGCGTAAAGGAGCACGATGGATATACGGAATAATCGGCCTGCTATTGATGGCAGCTGCAGTATTTTTCTATTTCCAGATAGAAAAGTTCAAATGAATAAAACAATAAACGGACAGCATTGCACTGTCCGTTTATTGTTTTATTTTGTTCCGACTATCTTCGTCTCTGGCAACTCCTCATTACGCTTTGCCGTCTGTTCCACAAGTGCAGCTGCAACCTGTAGAAAGGCCTGTCCATCGGGGCTGTCGGCCCTCATCGCAACCGGCACACCGGCATCGCCACTCTCGCAAATGCTCTGTACAAGAGGAATCTGACCGATAAGGGGGATGCCATAGGACTCAGCCATACGTTTACCGCCCTCCTTGCCGAAGATATAATATCTGTTGTTCGGCAATTCGGCAGGAGTGAACCATGCCATATTCTCCACGAGTCCGAGAATGGGCACAGCCACCTTGTCGTTTATAAACATGTTCACGCCCTTTATGGCAGCCGCCAATGCCACCTCCTGCGGAGTTGTAACTACAACAGCACCCGTCAGGGCAAGACACTGCACAATGGTAAGATGTATGTCACTTGTACCCGGAGGAAGGTCAATAAGGAAATAGTCAAGATCGCCCCAGTTCGCATCGGCGATAAGCTGCTTCAAGGCATTGCTTGCCATACCGCCACGCCACAGGATTGCCTGGTCCGGATCAACGAAGAAACCGATTGACAGAACCTTGACTCCATATTTCTCAATGGGCTGTATAAGATCGCGACCGTCGATATTCTCGCTATAAGGACGTGCATCCTCAACGCTGAACATCTTGGGGATTGAAGGGCCGAAGATATCGGCATCGAGCAAGCCCACCTTGTAACCCAAACGGGCCAAAGCAATGGCAAGGTTAGCAGAAACGGTAGATTTACCGACACCACCTTTTCCCGATGAGACAGCGATGATATTCTTTACCTGGGGCAGGAATTTGCCCACCTCGGGGCGCATTGCCTGACGGCTGACAACACTGATATTTCCCTCAATCTCAACCTCTTTACCTACATAAAGATGTATGGCAGCCTCGGCCGATTTCACCACGGAACGGATGAACGGGTCGGTAGGTTTGTCAAAAATAAGCGAGAAGCTTACCTTGTTGCCGTCGATGCGGATATTGTCATCGACCATACCGGCCTCTACAAGGTTCTTTCCGTTTCCCGGATAACGCACCTTCTCAAGCGCGTCCATTATAAGTTTCGGATATAATGCCATAATTTTCAATTCTTAAGTATGAAAGGTGAAAAATGAAAGCTTGCGCAAGCGAGTGGACGGAAATTTATTTACGTACGCAACTCACGCGGCCAAGTTTCAATCACACATAGTGTGGTTAAAGGTAAAATCTACTGACCTCGGTTTTCCGTTCTCCGCTTTCAGATTTCCGTTTTCAGTTTTCAGATTAAATAGTCAGCCTCAGCGCGTCCTTCGGTTATGCCCTTGAAATAGGCGGCCACCTCAACATGCGCAGGATGCACCTTGTAACGTTCCATTGCATCGGCATCTTCAAAAGCCGACACCAGCACCGCATCATATGCAGTACCTGCCACACACACGTTGATACCTACCTCAAGCGACTTGATTTCGGGGATTACACCAACGAGAGCCTCGAGATGCTCCTTGACCCACTGCGCGTGCTGCAGCTTGCTCTTTCCGTTTGCGCCATCAATGAAGCGCCACATCACTATATGCTTGAACATGATTCTTTTTCTTGTTATTTGGTTGTTTCAAGGCAGCTTCTCTTGCTGCGTCCGTAGCTGCGGTACTCATCAAGCTCTATCTCGACATCAGGCTCGGCATACTGCTCCATAGCCGGCAAGTTGAAGGCAATATACTTGATTGTTATTCCGCGAGAAAGCCACTGCGATTCGTAGTAAGTACGTATCTGCAGCACATCGCTAACCTCATCCTGTCCGTGTACATCATCAATACACTCCACAACAGGAAGGTTGTTTACCTCGGTAATATACTTGGTATATGTGAACATGAAGTTACTGTCGGTCTTCAAATGCACGATGGCATCGCTTGAAAGGATATTGCGGTAGCGCGCAAGGAAAAGCGACGAGGTAAGACGCTTTGTCTGCTTCTTCATCTGCGGATCGGGGAATGTGAGCCAAATCTCACTCACCTCGCCTGCAGCGAAAAGACGGTCGATGATCTCGATATTAGTACGCAGGAAACCTACGTTCGAAAGCCCAGACTCAAGCGCATCTGTTGCGCCGGTCCACATGCGGGCACCCTTGATATCCACTCCGATGAAGTTCTTTTCGGGGAAACGGCGTGCAAGAGCCACAGTATACTCTCCCCTGCCACAGCCAAGTTCCAGCACAATCGGATTGTCGTTCTTGAAAAAGTCGCGTCCCCAATTGCCCTTGAGTGGAAACTCCACATCATCAATCATCGAATATGGATGTTCAATGACATTAGGGTATGCTGCCATATCGGCAAATTTCTTCAGTTTACCTTTTCCCATAACTGTTTTTATTATTCAATGACAGTTACCCAACCATATGGATCGGCAACATCGCCATATTGTATTGCACGCAAACGGGTGTAGAGCTCTGTAAGCACTGGGCCCGGTTTGCCATCTTTTGAAATCACATATGATACTCCATTCTCAACATCATCAATGCGGCCTATAGGCGACACCACTGCTGCTGTGCCACATGCACCTGCCTCATCAAAAGTAGAGAGCTCCTCCTCGGGGACCTGACGCTGCTCAACAGTCATTCCCATATCGGCAGCAAGACGCATAAGGCTGTTATTGGTAATTGAAGGCAAGATAGATGTTGATTTTGGAGTCACATAGGTGTTGCCCTTTATGCCAATGAAGTTGGCAGCTCCGCACTCGTCAACATATCTCTTTTCCTTTGCATCAAGATATATCTCGCATGCATAGCCCTCGCTGTGAGCCTGACAGCTTGCCTTCATACCGGCTGCATAGTTGCCACCGACCTTGAAACGGCCTGTACCAAGTGGAGCGGCACGGTCAAAATGACGGTATATTACAAAATCATTCACGCCAAAGCCCTTCTTGAAATATGGGCCTACGGGTGTCACGAATATTACAAACAGATACTCTTTTGAAGGATTCACACCAACCTGGGCACTTGTACCAATGAGCAAAGGGCGTATATACAACGACGCTCCGCTCTCATATGGAGGTACGAACTCCTTGTTCAGTTCAACGACCTTTGTAACCATCTCGCGGAAAAGTTCGGTACTGATGTGCGGCATAAGAATACCGTCACAGCTGTTTCTCAAACGCTCGGCATTTGCCTCGAGACGGAATATGCGCACCTTGCCATCCTTACCACGGAACGCCTTGAGGCCCTCAAAAGCACTCTGGCCATAGTGCAGGCATGTTGCAGCCATGTGAATATTGATATGTTCTTCGGTTGAAACCTCTACGGTTCCCCATGCTCCATCCTTGTAATGGCAACGTACATTGCCATTGGTTTTTCTGTAGCCAAACCCTAAATTTGACCAATCCATATTATCCATTATTTCTCGTTTTCTTTATTCTGATTCGCGAAGATAAAAAAAATGCCGCAGATGAAAAAATTTTTACAGACCTCAACACGGCATTTTACTACTGAAAATTACGCGCAATTCCGTTTCATGAGAGTTCTATCACTTCAAGATCACGGACATCCTTGCCATCTATTGTAAGTTTCACAAGCGTACGAACCGCCTGCCACCCTTGTTTTCCGGCAGCGCCCGGATTGACATGCAGACAATCTAGTGTATTGTCATACATCACTTTCAGGATATGCGAATGCCCGGCAACAAAGATGTCGGGACGCTCACTGTATAGCCTGCCACGTATCGCGGGAGAATATTTGCCCGGATAACCGCCAATGTGGGTCATCATGACATTGCACTCCTCTACCCTGAAACAAAGCACCTCATCGAAACGTTGCCTCAGTTCGTTCCCGTCGATATTACCACGCACCGCACGTACAGGGCAATGCCCGGCAAGACGGTCAATTATAAGCGGGCTGCCTATATCGCCTGCATGCCATATTTCATCACAGTCAAAGAAATGCATCAGATATCTGTCATCCCAATAACTGTGCGTATCGGAAAGTATGCCAATGCGTTTCATCAAGCAAAGCGCTTTGCTATATACTGTTTAAGGAATTCAACAGTGCCGTCTACGCCAAGTCGTGACAAGTTGACACAAAGGTCATAGCTGCTTGCCTCGCCCCAATGCGTTGTTGCATAGTAATCGTGATATGAACGGCGTTTCTTGTCATTCTTCTCAAGGAATTCAATTGCAGCCTCACGCCCAAGCCCCTCGCCATGCATAATGCGCTCGACGCGGTCGTTATGGTCGGCTGTAATGAATATGCTCAACATGGCCGGATGGTCGCGCAGCACATACTCTGCACAACGTCCTACAATTACACAGCTCTCGTTCTGGGCGATATTGCGTATTGCCTCGCTCTGTATCTCGAACAGCTTGTCGTTGTCAATGCAGCTGCCACCTGAAAGGTATTCCGAGATTGAACCGTGGATACTGAAGAAATTTCCAAACAATGAGTTTGACTCGCACTCATCGGCCTGTTCAAAAAGAGATGCATCAATACCGCTCTCACAGGCTGCAGCCTGCAACAAAGCCTTGTCATAGACCTTCACATCCAATTCACGGGCAAGTTTCTCGGCCACCTCCTTGCCACCACTACCAAGCTGGCGTCCAATGGTAATTACAAACTGTTTCATATCAAAGGTTGTTTATTTTTTCATGTTTCCACTCCCTGAACTGCAGTACAAGTGTCGCGACAGTAAGCATTGCGGCAACGACATCCGATATTGGCATACTGTACCACACGCCCTCAACACCATAATACTTAGGCAGTATTATAAGCAATGGGATGAGCATGAGCACCTGACGGGTCAATGACAGGAATATCGACCTGTTTACCTTGCCTATGCTTTGGAAGAAGTTTGTTGTCACAAGCTGGAAACCGATGACCGGCATGAACATGCACATCACTCTCATAGCCCACGAAGCGCGCTCAATGAGCTGTGGCTCCGAGGTAAAGATATGCGCAACGATTTCAGGGAAACCTACACAGACCACAAAACCCAATGTAGTAACCAGAGTAGCCCACAACATTGTAAGCATCAGTGCCTTGCGCACTCTGTCAGGGTGTTTTGCACCGTAGTTGTAGCTGACAATGGGCTGCATTCCCTGGGTAAGGCCAAGCACAATCATCACAAAGATGAACTGCATGCTGTTCGAGATACCATACGCAGCAGTCGAGAGGTCACCATCAGAGGTTGAGACACTATTGTTGCGCAAACCCTGATTGATGATGATGACCACCATACAGGCCGCCGTATTGATGAGGAAAGGCGACATTCCAATGCGCAATATTCTCTTGACGATATCTCTTTTGAGTTTATATATACCACGCTGCAAATGAAGCAGTTCGTTGGGGTTGCTCAACAATTTCGCCTGCCATATGAGTGTCATCAGCTGCGCGAGAATAGTTGCAAGCGCGGCTCCACGTATTCCCATGTCAAAGACAAAGATGAAGATTGGAGTAAGCACAGCATTCATGACCACGGTCATTATGGTAGCAGTCATTGCCTGCTGTGGATGGCCCGATGAACGCAAGGCGGCGTTTATTCCAAAATAGAGGTGGGTAATGATATTTCCAAGCAGGATAATCTCCATATAGTCACGGGCAAATGGCAAGGTATTCTCGCTTGCACCGAAGAACAGCAGGATCTCATCAATGAAAAGAAAGGAGACCACAGCAAAGAGAATACCCACAACAACATTCAGTGTCACGAGATTGCCGAGAATGTTCCTTGCCGAATCGTAATCGCGCTGTCCCAACCTTACCGACAACAATGTTGCACCACCCACGCCAATCATTGCTCCAAAGGCAACAGAGAGGTTCATGAACGGGAAGGTATTGGTAAGTCCCGAGATGGCATCGGTTCCCACATTGGGAATATGACCGATGAAGGCGCGGTCAATCAGATTATACAACGATGCTGCAATCTGCGCAATGATGGCCGGGATGGCATATTGCGTAAGCAGTTTGCCGACCTTCTCAGTACCCAATTCAGTAGGTACTTTTTTTGTAGTAGTATTACTCATAAAAATTGTAATTTCTGCCTTATGGCAACAAAAAAGATATACCTTTGTATATATATTGCGCCATTATATAAAACATATTGCAAAAATAATCTTTTTTTTTGACAGAGCGGATGGCGTTATATAAATTTATCAAATTGCAGAAATATGTTTGAAGACAAAAGCGTACTTGTTGGAATGAGCGGTGGCATAGACAGCACCGCGGTGTGCAGTATGCTGTTGGAGCAAGGCTACAGGGTGGAGGGACTCACATTCGTGACTTGCGACAGCGGCTTGCGTGCAGCAGAGGATGCCGCGGCATTGGCTGCAGCATTGGGAATACCCCACCACATTGCCGACGTACGCAGCGAGTTCCGCAAACAGGTCATTGAGCCATTCATGGAGTCATACATGAGCGGCAAGACCCCAAACCCATGCGTGAACTGCAACCCCACAGTAAAATTCCGTCTGCTCGAGGAGTGGGCCGACAAGCTTGGTTGCAGCCGCATTGCAACAGGACACTATGTAAAGATAGCGCAGGAAAGCGGAAGTGACGGCAATCCCAGATACTATATTGTAACAGGCGACGATGACAGGAAGGACCAGAGCTATTTCCTGTGGCGACTGACACAGCAGCAGCTGGCACGCGTAATCTTCCCTCTTGGAGGATGGGAGAAGCCCCAGGTACTTGATTATTTGAAGGAGCACAACCTGCAAAGTGCAGCCAAGGATGGAGAGAGCATGGAGGTGTGCTTCATCCCCGGCGACTATCGGGACTTTCTGCGTGCAAACATCCCCGACATAGACAGCCGTTTCAACGGCGGAGCATTCGTAGACAGCGAAGGACGTACATTGGGCAAGCACAGCGGATACCCGTTCTACACCATAGGACAGCGTAAAGGACTTGGCATAGCTTTGGGCTATCCTGCATATGTAATAAAGATCAATGCAGCCAAGAATACGGTCATGTTAGGTACCGAGGAGCAATTGCAGACCAAATACATGCTCATTGAAGCCCCCGAATGGGTTGATGGTGCGCCAAAAGAGATAAGCGTCAGAGTACGCTACCGTAGCCGCCCAGTGAAATGCGACACCCCCGTCGATGTAGGCAACGGGCGATGGCTGGTGCATCTGCACGAAACGGTCCAGGCCATCACGCCTGGACAATCGGCCATATTCTACGACGGCAACACAGTTGTTGGCGGAGCATTCATAGCCGACCAACGAGGAATAAACCAATGGATACCCAAAGATGATGAACAGCATTGAAAACCCACTGAGCCTATACTCACTGAACAACCTTGTAAGGAATGCGGTGGCCGATGCCCTGCCATCGCGTTATTGGGTAACAGGAGAACTGAGCGAGGTACGTGAGACCGCCGTAGGACATTGTTATATAGAACTTGTACAACGGGATGAAGAAACGCAGGAGATGGTTGCCAAAGCGCGTGGAACCATCTGGGCACGCATATACTCCCTGCTCCGCCCATACTTTCTTGAACAGACTGGGCAACCTTTTGCAGCCGGTCTGAAGGTATTGCTGCAAGTATCCGTAGGTTTTCATGAACTGTATGGATTTACACTCGATGTATGCGATATTGAACCGGCATATACTATAGGCGACATGGCACGTCAGCGCCAGATGATAATCAAACGCCTTACCGACGAGGGCGTGATTGGGCTCAACAAAGAACTTGAATTCCCCTTGCTGCCACAACGCATTGCAGTCATTTCATCGGCAACAGCAGCGGGATATGGCGATTTCTGTGACCAGTTGCAGAATAACAGATATGGTTTCGTGTTCTACCCCCATCTTTTCCCGGCGCCGATGCAAGGCAACGGCGCCGAGCAAGGAATAATTGCCGCACTTGACAGAATTGCAGAGAACATAGAGAATTGGGATGTGGTTGTCATCATCCGTGGAGGAGGTGCAACAAGCGAGTTGGGTTGCTTTGACACCTATGACCTCGCAAACAACTGCGCACAGTTCCCACTGCCTATAATAACCGGTATAGGACACCTGCGCGATGAGAGCATATTGGATATAGTCGCACACACAAGCGCCAAGACCCCTACTGCAGCAGCAGAATTCCTCATACACGCAATGCTAGCCAATGAGACACAGATTGCAGAGTTGCAAAGCGGAATTGCCATGGCAGTTGCCCAAAGGATTGACAATGAAAAGAGGCGGTTGGAGACATTGACAGGACAGATACCCGTGCATACCGCATTGTATATGCAAGCACAAAGACACAAACTCGACCTTTATCAAAGAAGCATAGAAGCCGCATCGCCCGAGCATATCCTATCGTTGGGATACAGCATTACCCGTCTGAACGGCAAGGTAGTCCGCGATGCAAGCAGTCTGAAAGCCGGAGATGAGGTAGAGACAGCCGTTGCAAGCGGAACATTCACAAGTATAATAAAATAACAGGATATGAAAAAGATGACATACGCAGAAGCCATGGCCCGTCTGGAGGAGATTATGGGCAAGGTACAAGGTGGCAGAATAGACATTGATGAGCTTGCAGGACTGCTGAAGGAAGCACAGGAACTCGTAAAGTTTTGCCGCGAAAAGTTATACAAGGTTGATGAAGATATAAAGGCACTGACAGAGGAAGCTGAAAGCTGCGATTAAGCGAGCGCAACGCAAGTTTACTTGCAAGTTGCACTGCGAGCGTGAGCAGGTTCAATCACGCATCGCGTGATTAAAGGTGAAAGCGGAAAGCTGAAAACGGGAAACTTGCTTTGGCATTTCATTGCAAGCACAGCCAAGTTTCAAGCACACGTAGTGCGGTTAATAAAGATGAAAATCCTTGAATACAACATAGACAACGGCGTACGAGCCTTTTCCACTATGCGTGGAGAAGGCCCGGGCAACTATGACGGTTTCAACATCACACCATATTGTGGCGACTCGCCCCTGCATGTTGCAATGTGCAGGGAAAGCCTCTGCGCACAACTTGGCATCGCAGATAGCCAGCTGATACTACCCTATCAGACACACAGCGACAAGGTCGCTGTGATAGACAGCCATTTCATGCAATTGAGCGATGAAGAACGATACAAGGCTTTGCAAGGAATAGATGCCGTTGTAACGGCATTACCACACATTTGCATTGGAGTGTCGACAGCAGATTGCATTCCCGTGCTGTTGCATGACAGGAAACGTAATGTAATTGCAGCAATACACGCAGGCTGGCGTGGAACAGTGGCCGGCATTGTAAAAAAAAGCATCGAGGTTATGAGCCGTTGCTACAATAGCTGCGCACAAGACATTAGAGCAATAATTGCACCGGGCATATCCATTGACGCCTTTGAAGTGGGCGACGAAGTATATGAAGAGTTCTGCAAGGCAGGCTTCGCAATGCAACAGATTGCAAGGCGCTACCCCACCACCGCCGGTGGGGAGAAATGGCACATAGACCTTTGGGAAGCAAACAGCCTGCTGTTGCAACAGTGTGGTGTTACAAAGGAGAACATTCACATTGCAGGCGTTTGCACCTACAAGAATCACAACGTTTTTTTCTCGGCACGAAGGCTTGGAATTAAATCGGGTAGAATTTTCAGCGGAATATTACTGAAGCCGGACCTTGTATATGGATAGTCGCGGGCTACACAGTCAAGACTGTGCCCCCGCGACTCCCTCAATAATTTTTAGGCAGTAATTATTTTCACTTATTAACAAACGACTTTTTTAAATCCTGTGAGATATTGATGATAAAATCTCCCATACGCTCAAGTTCATTTACAATATCCAGATAATATACGCTTTCCTGATAATTCTTTTCACCGTTCTCCATCTCCTCAATCTCGGATTCCCGAAGCGTATTCCTCAATTCGTTAATATGATTCTCGGCATTATACGCATTTGATATATCAACAAGAGTACCTTTGTGTGCAGCTTCAAGATTTTCAAGCATTACGCCATAAGCGACATCAAGGGTATCTGCCATCTTTTGCAGGTTACATATAGCATCAGTACTAAATTTCTTGTTATGAATGTTTCTTCTTGATAGAATACGGCTGATGGCCTCACCTGAATCTCCCAGCGACTCCAGTTCTCCTATTATCTTGTACATTGCCTTAATCTTTATAGAGGTTGCCTCGCTGATATCTCCCAATGATACACCATTCAGGAATGAAGCAATTTCATATTCTATTCTATCTGAAATCTCCTCATACTTGACCAATTTAGCACGTAACTCTTCAAATTTATTGGAATCATTCTCGGATATTGCCAATTTTGCATACCCAAGTCCTGTTCTTGATATTTGAGCGAAATGTATAATTTCATCAAATGCCTGTTCAGTTGCAAGTTCAGGTGTAGCAACAGGACCCGCCGAAATATATTTAAGCCTAAAAGTTTCTGTTTCTTTATTTTCAGGCGCCTTTATAATCCACACAACAGCTTTTTCAATATATTTGATAAACCATATCAGTATAAGGGTGTTGATGGTATTAAACAACGTATGCAACATTGAGAGTCCATACAAAGCAGCAGTACCTTCTGCCGATATTGATTCACTGACTTCAAATCCTTCTGATGCAGGATTGGGCAAACCGAAAATATACTCGGTGATGCAACCAACCAGAGCAAGGAATGGTTTAAAAAGCAATAGCGCCCACATGACACCAAATACATTGAATATCGTGTGCGACATTGCAGCACGCTTTGCCTGTGTATTTCCCACCGATGCAGCTATATTGGCGGTAATTGTTGTACCGATATTCTCACCCAACACCATAGCACATGCCATATTGAACGGTATCCAGCCCATGCTGAGCATAATGAGCGTAATCGCCATTGTTGCAGAAGATGATTGGAGCACCAGAGTCAGCACTGTACCAAAAACTAAAAAGATAAGTACAGAACTGAACCCATGACTTGACCAACTCTTTACGAACTCCAACACTTGTGGTGTCTCGTTCAAATCCGGTACGGATTCTTTCATAAAGGAGAGACCAAGGAACAACAGACAGAAACCGACAATAAGTTCACCGATATTCTGACGTTGGTTCTTTTTCGAGTTTGAAAAGAGGAAACCGAATGCCATTAAAGGGATGGCCAGAATTGAAATGTCAGCCTTGAATCCAAGCCATGACACGAGCCATGCAGTCACAGTCGTACCTATGTTTGCACCCATAATAACGCCAATAGCCTGTACAAGCGTAAGAAGACCGGCATTGACGAAACTTACTACCATAACGGTAGTTGCTGATGACGACTGAATTACTGTAGTTATTCCCAAACCAGTCATAACACCCTTAAAAGGATTGGATGTCATTGCAGATAGAAATCCACGGAGTTTGTCACCTGATGCTTTTTGTAATCCAGAGCTCATCAGGTTCATTCCATACAGGAACATTCCTAATGCTCCTAAAAGTGTAAATATTTGAAGTATTCCCATATTTATGCAAGTTGATTCATTACAAGGTAGCAATTATAAATTACAAAACACAATATCATCAACAAGCCACTTATCCTGCCAATCTTACCTTTTAGACCGATTATCAAAGGCAGTATGGCCGCTGCAATCATAACATAATAATCCGTAGATGTTATTCCTGAAGAGGTAAGCGGCATAACTTGTGAGCTAATCCCAAGGATAAGTGTTATATTGAATATATTCGATCCAATGATATTACCCAATGCCATTTCAGTATTTTTCTTGACCGCTGCAGCAACAGAGGCCGCAAGTTCAGGCAATGACGTTCCACAAGCAATAAGCGTCAACGAAATGAAAGCGTCATTTACACCAAAGGACTTCGCAATGAGTACTGCATTATCTACAAACAAATCACAACTTGTGATAAGCAATACCAATCCTCCGACAACTTTGATTACAGCCAACCACAAAGGAGTTGCTTCTTCTGCATGAACGATATTGGTTATTTTGTTCTTTCTATCACGCGAAAACGAATACCACATAAAGAACACAAAAGCAGCCAAAAGCAATAAACCATCTATACGGCATATTGTCGCAGGGGTCCCATCAAAGAAATTAAATGCAAGAACTGTGAGCAATATCGATACCGCGACACATAGAGGTATCTCAAATTTCATATTCTTCTTGTCTATTGCGATTGGAAAGCATAATGCCGTCACTCCTGCAATTCCAAGAATATTAAAAATATTAGAACCTACTACGTTACCGATAGCCACATCTGCATTCCCATTTAATGCTCCCAAAAAACTTACTACGAATTCAGGCATAGAGGTACCGACTCCAACAATCGCAGCTCCAATAACAAAATCAGAAACACGATATTTCTTAGCAATGGACACTGCTCCAGCTACAAGAAAATCTGCGCCGAAAACGATTCCAGCCAAAGATGCAATAAGGATAATATATTCCATCTTAGTTTAACAGATTTGCAATTTTATCAATTTCATATTCATACATCTCTGAACAAGGTTCATACTGGTGAGGTATAAATTCAAAAAGTTGCAAATATGCCTTTCCCGAAGCTTTACTGTAATATACTTTCAACATTAACACCTCTCCTTTACCATCTTGAGTCAAATCAATGGCCTCTGGCGATAAAGCCAATGCAGAGAGTATTGAAGTCTTCATATTTCCAGGAAATGAGAATTCCTTCGCCAAATATTTTTCTTGGGTTTCAATATCTTTGTATCCACTTTTCAGGAAACAGAAGCCCAGAACTCCTATAGCCATTAATACATACCCTACAAGGTCAATTTCAAGAGTATCAAAGATGACTGTAAGAATAAATCCGCCAGCTATTAGTGATGTAAATATGACAATATCATTGATTGAGCGAACTCTAATAAAATTCTTTTCCATTTTATCATTTAGTTTATTTGGTTTAATTATGTATAAATTTCAAACAATTGTCTACACGACAAACACAACGGCATCGCGCTGTTTTAACAGAGCAATGTCGTCTAAGTTTTTATTATACAAACCACTAAATGATAAGTTTGCCAAGACTAATCAACCATGAAGTAGACTTGACAAAACGATGATGATAGCTTAAAGACTCTTTTTGAATGAAATCACAGATGCAGACATTAACAACTTTGCCGCTTTTTACAAATTCAAAGTTATTCCTATGCCAACTCGTGGTCCTTTTAACAACATTCGGTACACGATGAATATTGCTAATACCAGATATCTGACGAGGAAGACTCAGGTCGACATTTGGAGCATCAAGATCAAAATATTGAACATCAATATTAGGACATGAGATATTGGCCTGATTCTCAACAGCCTGAGAATCAGTCTCCACAGTGCAACCAACCAAAGCGACGGTTGCGAATATTAGCAGAATAAAAAACTTCAGTTTTTTCCCCACAAAACCAAT
Organism: Bacteroidaceae bacterium; assembly: GCA_017555845.1. Classification (GTDB taxonomy): domain Bacteria; phylum Bacteroidota; class Bacteroidia; order Bacteroidales; family Bacteroidaceae; genus HGM04593. Next base: position 101,420 of record JAFZFO010000027.1, read on the forward strand.
AACATATTCATTTCTAATGCAAATATATAATATTTGAAGAAAAGCAACAATACGTTTGTGTTATATTTATTTAAAGAAGGTAGTTGCCTATGTCATCTTCGTTGAAGTAGCTCTCGCCAGCTGTAAAAGAACAAGTAAACTTGACTTTAACTCGCACACCCGCTGCTTTCATTTTTCAGTATTCATTTCAAATTTTGCAACATCTGTTGAAAAAACAGCAAAGACTATTTTATCAACAAAGCAAAGTTGACATCGCCATCGGCAAGGCTACGGCCTATGGCATGGCAGGTGTCTGCAAGTTGTGTAGTGTACTCCATTGAAGGATATCCATTTTCGTGCGGTACTGTAAAGCCAAGCACAAAGCCCAATACCGAGGCGGCTACAAGCCAGTAGGGGTTGATGTGTAGGGACTTTTTGCGCAGGCGAGGACATGAAGCTATGCGAACGGTTGCATTATCTTCATCACGCACCTCTCGCAATAGAGCGAATAGTTCCGTTGACTCTTGTTCTATTTTTTCAAATTCATTGTCATTCATATTGTTTTAAGTTTTTAGTGTGTGAAGGCCGGTAAATTCATAAACACTTTTTCATCTGTTTCTTGATAGTGGCAAGTGCGGCTGCAATGCGCGACTTCACAGTTCCTTCAGGAGCGCCTACAATACGGGCAACCTCGGGCACGGTGAGTTCTTCATCATAGTGAAGCAAAAAGGCATCGCGTTGCGGTTCGGGTAGCGCTTGTACAGCTTTGCGCAGTAATTGACGCAATTCTTGGCGTTCGACAATTTCATCAGTTGCAACCATAGGCTCTTCGCACAGCATACACTCCGACGTGTAGTTTTTGCGTACCTCCTCGTGTCGATAGTCGTTCTTACACAAATTGTAGGCCATGGCGTAGAGCCATGTTGCGAAGGACTGAGCTGTACGGTAGTCGGAACGATGTGTCCAAACTCGCGTAAAGAGTTCTTGTACCATATCCTCGGCCTTGGTTGGATCATAGGCCAGCATACGGAGGAAGAAACCGCCAAGCCTACGTGCATATCTCTCGTACAGCACTTCGTAAGCCTCGTGCCCACCCTGCCCGACGCGTAGCATAAGCTCGGAATCGGGCAAGGTTCTCAGAGCATCAGCGATTGATTTCTTCATAGTACTTCTGTTTTTCTTCGGCTGGCACATTGATTTGTTCAACGATGCGCATCATCAGGCTACGCAGTTCTTTATAGCGTGCTGTGTTACCGCTATGCCTGTAATGGTCGAGCAACGACTTGAAGCATGGAATGTAATTAAAATTGTAGCGGTCTATCTCCGCAGGATAACTCTCGGGCAAGAAACTTTCGCGCAGATAGTCGGTAAGATACAGTTCTTCGTAGTTTCTGCGTTTTATGGTCTGGTTATCGTAAGGGTTCTTGCTGTAACGCATCACAAGACCTTCAGAGTAGAGCTTGTCAGCACAATAGGGCATTTCCGTCTCCATCATTGGAGAGAAGTAGATAGGACGGTCTGTATTATCTATAAGATGTTTGTACACGATATCCTTTAGCTTCTCGTAATCATTATTATCCAATTCGTATATACCATTGTCTACCATTTCGGCAAAGCCGGGGAGTCCCAATTTCTTCTCTATGTGAGAACGGTAATCAGCAGTAAACAACCAGAATGAAGTATTGACTACCGTAACATCGGTGCGTATGCCCTTGCCATACTGCAGTATCAGTTTGGAGAAGGTCTGCGTGTCGCCATGCGCAAAGATTATGGCATTGGGTGCGAGTCCGACAAGTTCATTATAGGCATAGTTGAGTAGTGTTGGAGAATAGCTACCGCTATTGTACCAACGGGTCAGAATGTCACGCATCATCTCCTCATCGCCTATCTGCATGAGATAACTGATGAATGTAGGATAATCATCTACAGCATCGGGGCGCATCCTAATTGCCTTGGACATACCCGGGTTATCTTGAGCGTGGTTGTTATTGTGAAAGCGAGTGATGTAATAGGTGTAAGTGTCCGGGATAGCCTTTTCCATATCCTCTACGATGGTATCGAGCCGTTCATTGACGTCTGGTATATACTCACTCCAGCTTCGGTACTTCACAGCTCGGTAGTAGTTCCCCCATGCTTCCTCGTTCTTGCAATTCTTGTCAATCTCAGCCTTCCACAAGCGTTCTTGTACCTTGTACCATTCTGCACTTTGATGTACTTTTACAGCAGTCTCAACCTTTTGAGGAGCCATATTCTTTGTTTGTGCCTGCACGGCATCGTTCATTGATGCCACTCCCATTATTGCCGCAAGGCAAAGGGTGAATACGTGTTTTCTTCTCATATTATTTGTGCTTTTGTTCTATCTTTTTGTTAACTGTAAAAACGCGTCTTTTCACAATTGCATACACGCGACCTCGCCAATCGTTCATTTTTTAACGTTTTTTTAAAAGGATATGTAAGAACTATCCCTGACGGCTGACTAAAACTCGACAACAAAAAAAGCATCGCCCGATGAGCGATGCTTTTTCAGTATATGTTCCGATGGAATTAGCCACCGAAGTTATCGTACATGATTGATTTCTCCTCAACACCAAGGTCGGTAAGCATGTTGACAACAGCCTTTGACATTGGGCCGGGACCACACATGTAGTACTCGATATCCTCAGGAGCCTCGTGGTTCTTGAGGTATGTCTCATAGATAACCTGGTGTACGAAACCTGCGGTGTACTTGACACCTGCTGCATCAGCTGCAGGATCGGGACGGTCAAGCGCAAGGTGGAATGTGAAGTTGGGGAACTCCTTTTCAAGCTGCAGGAAGTCCTCCAAGTAGAACACCTCGTTGAGCGCACGCGCACCGTAGAAGTATGTCATCACACGGTCGGTTGTCTTCAAAGTCTTTGTCATGTGCATGATCTGAGCACGCAACGGAGCCATACCGGCACCACCACCGACCCACATCATCTCCTTCTTAGAATCGAAGATTGGGTGGAAGTCACCATAAGGGCCACTCATGATAACCTTGTCGCCTGGCTTCAATGTGAAGATGTATGAAGATGCGATACCGCAAGGTACATCCATGAAGCCTGAACGGTCTGCCTTGAAAGGAGGTGTTGCAATACGCACGGTAAGCATGATGCGATCACCCTCGGCAGGATAGTTGGCCATTGAGTAAGCACGGATTGTCTCCTCGGTGTTCTTGCACTTGAGGCCGAGCAAACCGAACTTCTCCCAAGCAGGAAGATACTCATCACCGATAAGTGACTTGTCGATATCCTTATCATAGGTCATATCGTATGTAGGGATCTTGATCTGTGCATAAGAACCAGGAACGAAGTCCATGTGCTCGCCTGGAGGCAATGCAACGATAAACTCCTTGATGAAGGTTGCGACGTTCTTGTTTGAGATAACCTCGCACTCCCACTCCTTGACACCCATAACAGACTCGGGCACCTTGATTTCCATATCGTTCTTACACTTAACCTGACAGCCCAGACGCCAGTGAGCCTGCTGCTCCTTGCGTGTGAAGTGACTGGTCTCTGATGGGAGGATCTCGCCACCACCCTCTGTTACCTGAAGCTTGCACTGACCACAAGAGCCCTTACCACCACAAGCCGAAGGAAGGAAGATGCCGTTCTCGGCAAGTGTACCGAGCAATGCACCACCGGCTGCAACCTCAACCTCTTTCTCGCCGTTGATCTTTACCTTGATGTTACCACCGGGAAGCAAAAAGCGCTTTGCCACCAAAAGAATGACAACCAACAGAAGGATGATTACAAGGAAGACAGCTATACTTGAAATAATCAATTGTGTATTCATATCCTTACTTTATTACATTTTAATACCTGAGAAGCACATAAATGCCATTGCCATAAGACCTACAGTGATGAAGGCGATACCCAAACCACGGAGAGGCTTTGGCACGTTGCTGTACTCCATTTTCTCGCGGATTGCCGCGAACAGCACGATTGCGATCATCCAACCCAAACCAGAACCGATTGCGAATGCAATTGAATCGGCAAAACAGGTAATAGCCTGAGTGTTCTCTGCTGGCAAGCCAATGCGCTGCTGCATGAAAAGCGAACCACCCATGATTGCACAGTTAACGGCAATAAGTGGAAGGAAGATACCCAACTGGCTGTAGAGTGCAGGAGCAAAACGCTCGACAATCATCTCAACCAACTGCACGATACCCGCAATGACCGCAATGAAAAGGATGAAAGCAAGGAATGTGAGGTCTACACCAAAAACACCGTCGGCTGCAAGCACTTTTGTCTGCAACAGATAGTTCACAGGCAATGTGATAACCTGAACGAATATAACGGCTACACCAAGTCCAATGGCAGTCTTAACGCTCTTAGATACAGCCAAGAACGAACACATACCCAAGAAAAAGGCAAACACCATATTGTCCACGAAAACCGAACGGACAAGTAAACTAATGAAATGTTCCATAATTATTTTTCTTTACTGTATCTAAAATTATTTTTCCTGCAAGCTCTTGTCCTTTGCTCTCTGATACCATACGATGCAAGCAATCAGGATGAATGCCGCAGGAGTCATGAGCATAAGACCATTGTTCATATAACCGGCCTCGTAGAAGCTCTCGGGTATAATCTGGATGTTGAGCAACGCACCTGTACCGAAGAACTCACGGAAGAATGCCACGATAACGAGAATCATTGCATAACCCACACCATTACCGATACCATCGAGGAATGAAGGCCAAGGCTTGTTCTGCATAGCAAATGCCTCAAGACGTCCCATAAGGATACAGTTGGTAATGATAAGACCAATGTAAACTGAAAGCTGGACACTCACGTCATAAGCAAATGCCTTGAGCACCTCACTTACCAATGTTACCAAAGCTGCAACAACCACCAGCTGAACGATGATACGTATACGCATTGGGATTGTGTTGCGGATAAGTGAAATGATGACATTGGCCATTGCCACAATGATGGTTACAGAAAGACCCATCACGATAGCAGGCTCCAATTTACTTGTAACAGCCAATGCCGAACAGATACCAAGCACCTGGACTGTTACAGGGTTTTCCTTGAAAAGAGGAGTATTGAGAGCCTCTTTATTTTTCTTTGAAAAAAGTCCCATAGTTATTCCTTTACTTTTTATTGTTCAACATTTGCCTCTACTTCCTCGGCTACAATTTCTGTTGCAGGAACAATTTCTGCAGCAGGCACTGTTGCTACCTGGCCCTTGAGGTAATTATAATAAGGAGCAAGCTTGGTCTCAAGCATTACCTGCAGACCATTACATGTGATTGTAGCACCAGAAACGGCATCGATGTGGTAATCCTCGCCAGCTACGCCCTTGCCCTTTTCAACAGCTAGTGCTACTTTTCCGGCCTTGTCATACACTTTCTTTACAATGGCATTGCCATCCTTGTCCTTTGTAAAACGGCTCTGAAACTTGTCACCAGCAATCTCGGCACCAAGACCTGGAGTCTCGCTCGCGTGTGAGAAATAGACACCATAGATGGTATTACAGTCATCATTGAGAGCGATATATCCCCAAATACCACCCCAGAGACCGTTACCGGTCATTGGAACGATATACTTCTTTGCGCCATCGATGTTGGCGATATAAAGAGGAAGATTATTCTCGTTCACAGCATCGTTACTAACCTTGAAACCACCCTCTGAAGCAACTTCATTACCCTGGGCATTTACGATGATGTCCTTTTCAATAAGTTCATCATATTTTGCTGCTGCATCGGGGAGGTTTCTCTCGTTCAAAGACGCAAGAATCTGCTTTTTCTTGTCGAGCTCAACATTGGCATCCTGCTTTGGCTTGAGCATAGATGACACACCTGCCAAAAGGAATGCTACGATAACAACTACGACTGCCGAATAGATGATGGCATAGATATCGCTGTTTGTATCAAGACCCTTCTTTGGCTCTTTCACAGCCTCGAACTCTGAAGCTCCGGCTTTACACAATGGGCACACTGAAGGAGCCTCATTGCCTTCGTGTGCATAACCGCACACTTTGCAAACATATTTCTTTGCTGCCATATCTATTAGTTCTTTTTAGTTACACGTTTAGCACGGGCATTGACATTTGACTGCACCACGCAATAATCGATAAATGGAGCAACCACGTTCATCAACAGGATTGCGAGCATCATACCTTCGGGGTAACCGGGGTTCATGACACGGATAATGATGGTCATTGCACCGATACCGAAACCGTAGATGTACTTACCGGTCTCTGTACGAGCCGATGTGACAGGGTCTGTAGCCATGAACACTGCACCGAAGCAGAAACCGCCAAGGAGGAGGTTGTGCCAGAGAGGCATAGCCTCAGGCATCTTGTTCTGGAACACAAAGAGCATTGCGATACCACCCACAAACACGCTGAGCATGGTTTTCCAGCTTGCAACGCCTGTGTAGAGCAACAACGCAGCACCAAGAGCGATGGCAACGACGCTTGTCTCACCGATAGAACCCGGCATGAAACCGAAAATCATATCGCATGATGTCAGCAACTCGCCAGAAGCACCCACAGGAGCGGCACCGTTAGCAACATACTGGAGTGCTGTTGCACATGTGTAACCATCCACGTTTGCGCCGAGACCGCAGATTGACTCTGTAGCAACCCATACACTGTCACCAGAGATCACTGATGGATAAGCGAAGAAGATGAACGCACGTGCAATGAGGGCAACGTTGACGATATTCATACCTGTACCACCGAATACCTCCTTGGCAAAGATTACCGCAAAGGCTGTTGCAAGAGCAAGAACCCACAATGGGCAACCTGCAGGAACAATCATCGGGATGAGGATACCGGATACAAGGAATCCCTCGTGAATTTCCTCATTCTTCCACTGAGCCACGGTAAACTCAATACCAAGACCCACAGCATAGGCAACCACAATCTTTGGCAATGTAACAAGGAGACCATAGAGGAACATGCTGAACCATGTTGTTGTCTCAACAGTACCTGCAGCAATCGCGTTCTGCAAACCGATGTTGTACATACCCAACAGGAGTGAAGGTACAAGTGCAATGACAACCAGCGACATGATGCGCTTGCTGTCAATGGCATCGTGGATATTCACACCACTCTTCGATGTATCGTTGGGAACGAACAGGAATGTCTCGAAACCATCGAACAAAGAACGGAAAGCGTGAAGCTTGCCACCCTCTTCGAAGTTCGGTTTAATTTTGTCTATATAATTTCTCAAAAATTTCATACGACTATTTTTTATTTTGCATTGAAATTAAACTCGTATAATTAGCACATCTCGGCACGGAGCTTGTCAAGACCTTCGCGTACGATGCGCTGCAACTCCAACTTAGAAGAGTCAACAAACTCGCACAATGCGAAATCCTCGGGAGCCACCTCATAGATACCGAGCTGCTCCATCTTGTCGATGTTGCCTGTAATGATTGCCTTCAACAAATACTCGGGATAGATATCCATTGGGAATACCTTGTCGTACTCGTTGGACATGATCATGTGACGCTCACCACCCTTGATACGTGCATCGATGGTATACTTGCGCTTTGGAGCCAACCAGCTGAAGTAGCTGCGGCTTGTGCTGTACATGCCGAAACGTGGCATTGCCCAACCAAGCATATCTGCATCGTTTGTAATCTCAGGGATAACGGTAACCTCTGTTGAGAATGCACCAAGGAAACCATCTGCTGTAGTCTTCTTGCCGGTCAACACGTTACCGTCGATGATACGGTTCTCGAACTTGTCCTCAAGACGGCCCTCGAGAATTGTCTCGAGCTGAGCGCCAAGAACAACCTTGCTGTATGAAGGATTCTTGACCTCGCTACCTGCAAGTGCAATAGTACGTGTGAAATCCAACTTGCCCTTGTTGAAGAAACGACCGATGAAGATTACCTCCTCGGCACCGATAGTCCATACGATCTCACCCTTGTTTACTGGTGCAGTCTTGTTGATCTGTACACCTACGTTACCTGCAGGGTGTGGACCCTTGAAGATTGTAGTTGTAACATTCTTCGCAACTGTCAAAGCTGCAGACTGCTGACAAGCGCAGATACCGAGATGAACAGGAGCAATGCGAGACAGAGCATCAAGACCTGTCTGGAAATCCTCCTCGTTACCCTTGAGAGCTACCTCAAAGTTCACGGCAAGTGGTTTTGAATCGAACGCCGATACATAGATGGCACGTGGTGTGTCCTTAGGCTCGGCAATCACATCGTAAGGTCTCTGGCGGATGAAACCGAACAGACCGGCCTTAAGAAGATGAGCCTTGATCTCGTCAGAAGAGAGTGAAAGGACATCCTGTGCCTTATACTCTACCGACTCGAACTTGCCATCCGATTCTACTACTACGCTAAGTACGCGTCTTCTCTCTCCGCGGTTAACCGCAACAACCTTTCCGCTCACTGGCGAAACAAATTGCAATTCGGGATTGGCCTTGTCAACGAACAAAGGATCACCTGCCTTCACTGCGTCCTCAGGCTTAACCACAACCTTTGGAGTCACACGTGTAAAATCAGCTGGCATCAAAGCGTAGAGCTTAGGAGCCTTAACCGATGTAAATTCCTTAGCAGGAGCACCTTCGAGATTGATATTCAATCCCTTAGAAATTTTTACGACTCTGTGCATATAATTTGAGTTACATTAGTACATTATCCGTCACAAATTTAGAGAAAATTTTCCGCATATCTAACAAGAAGTTTTAAAATATTTTAATATTTTTCAATCCGTTAGGTGTTTTTAAGGTGAACAATATGGCGTCTGGCAAGGCGTGTCCAGTCATATCCATCATTTGGAAGCAACTTTGTTATCGCTCATTATGGGCCGAATACAATTTATGCGTTCACGGGAACACCCACAAACGCATAAACTAGATTTTTGTCTGCGACTCTCTGCATTTCAGTTTGAAACAGGACGGACACTCAGACCTAAACAGCGGTAGTAATTATCCCATATGAGATTACCGCTGAGAAAGTAAAAGTAGTAAGCATTGTAACTGATGGAGTTGTGCAGCGAAGCCGACCAGTAGAAACCACTGTGCCCCTTGTAATTAACTCCTTTATCATCAAGATAACCCGCCGCAGGAAGAAAGATACTGTTGCCGTTGGGCCCAGTAACCAGATAACCGTTTATACCATTGCGGGGTGTCCAACTCCAAGTGCATTTTGTACGCAATTCATCCTGTTCGGCACGCGTAGGCATTCGCCAACTGCCACCCCACCTTACGTGGGCTACATCATCCCCCAAACCAAGAAGGGTTTTATTATCGACATTGCCATAGTTGAGGCTTGTGCAATACTTGGTTATCATCTCGTTGCTGCCATCACACCACCTGTAGGTACGCCAAGAGTAGATGTCCTTTTCTTTTGTCTCACCCCATGCATAGTAGCCACCATACTCCTCGGGTTTAGTGGCACCAACGTTGCAAGTAGCCCATTTGACACTAAGCCCTAAATTGACATAGTAGTGCCCATTGATAATTCCACTGGCATCATACGTCCCTTCAATTTGTGCGACAATTACATGATTCTTCGGGTCTATAAATACAAGCCTGTCATCTGAGTTCACTGGAGAAACTGAAGCACTTATATTCCACTCGTCAAAAACACGACCAACTGTAGATGTCGCAAAAACATCTACATTGAAAGCCAGCAGAAGAGCAAACAAAAATATATGGCAATAGCGTTTTTTCATAAAATATTGATTTTGTCTGAACACGACAATGCGTTTGGCCCAAAAATAGTCAAATGAATTGTTGTAACAAAATCCAACAAAAAAAACGTAATCTGCAAACCGCGATTTTGTCATTTTTCGGACAAGCTCTCGACAATACGTCCGACAGAGCAGAGCGACGAGGAATCTAATAACATGAATTGAGTTCTCTCGCACAAGGTTAGTTCGCTCAGCTCATCGAAAGCCACGATTATGCGAGAGCAAAGCAAGTTTACTTGTTTTGCCGAGCAGTAGTGGTTTCGTAAAACAAAACATCTTTTGATATTTTCATTAAGGTATGGTCGGAATGACAAGACACGCTGCACAAAAAAATGAGAGAGTATCTCACGATACCCTCTCACATCTATTAAGTAAGTAATTTTTATTATTCAGCAACTGTTGGTGTAGCCTCTTCTGTTGCAACAACAGCCTCTTCTACAACAGGCGCATCAGCCTTCTTTGTAGAACGACGACGACGTGTCTTCTTAGTCTGTGACTTCGCCATGTTCTCGTTGTAGTCAACAAGCTCGATAAAGCACATCTGAGCTGCGTCACCCAAACGTGTACCAAGTTTGATGATGCGTGTGTAACCACCTGGACGCTCTGCTACCTTTACAGAAATCTCCTTGAAGAGCTCTGTAACTGCCTCTTTGCTCTGGAGGTTGCTGAACACTACGCGACGAGAGTTTGTTGTGTCGTCTTTTGACTTTGTGATAAGTGGCTCAACGAACTTCTTGAGTTCCTTTGCCTTAGCAAGGGTCGTAGTGATTCTTTTGTGCATGATCAATGAAACTGCCATATTAGAAAGCATAGCGTTTCTATGAGATGCAGTACGACCCAAATGATTAAAAGATTTCTTATGTCTCATAATTATTCTTTGTCTAATTTATATTTTGAAATATCAGTTCCAAACGAAAGATTCAGACTCTCGAGCAAATCATCAAGCTCAGTGAGCGATTTCTTACCAAAGTTGCGGAACTTGAGAAGGTCGGTCTTGTTGTACTGAACGAGCTGGCCAAGTGTCTCAACATCAGCAGCCTTCAAACAATTGAGGGCACGTACTGAAAGGTTGAGGTCAACGAGCTTGCTCTTCAGCAACTGACGCATGTGCAATACCTCTTCATCGAACTCCTCGTTGCCGTCCAAGTCTGCAGACTCGATAGCGATCTTCTCGTCTGAGAAGAGCATGAAGTGATAGATGAGGATCTTTGCAGCCTCCTTAAGAGCCTCTTTTGGGTGAATGGAACCATCGGTTGTAATCTCAAGCACCAAACGGTCATAGTCAGTCTTCTGCTCTACGCGGAATGGCTCACGCTGGTACTTTACATTACGGATCGGAGTGTAGATCGAGTCGATTGGAATCATAGTGGGCTCAGTGCAGAACTCACGGTTCTCATCAGCAGGAACGTAACCACGTCCCTTGTTGATGCTGATTTCAATCTGCATTTTAGCCGATGAGTCAAGATGGCAAATGACTAACTCGGGATTTAACACTTCAAATCCTGTTAAATACTTACCTATCTCACCTGCAGTGAACACCTCGGTATTCTCTACGTTGATTGAGACTTTCTCGGTTTCGAAATCCTCTACGATTCTTTTGAAACGCACCTTCTTAAGGTTAAGAATGATGTTGGTAACATCCTCCTTTACACCTGGTACTGTTGCAAACTCGTGCTCAACACCTGCGATCTTGATGCAATTGATTGCAAAGCCTTCCAAAGAAGACAACAAGATGCGACGGAGTGCATTGCCCACTGTTGTTGCAAAACCGGGCTCCAAAGGACGGAACTCGAACTTTCCGAAGAAGTCGTTCGCCTCCAGCATCACCACCTTATCGGGTTTTTGAAATGTTAATATCGCCATTACTAAATATTAATTTTTGCTATACAACTCAACGATTAACTGCTCCTTGATGTTCTCAGGAATCTCAGAACGCTCGGGCACGCTCAAGAACTTACCTGCCATGTCAGACTCGCTCCACTCCAACCAAGGATACTTGCTGTGGTTCAAACCTGCCAATGAGTTCTGGATAACCTCGAGAGACTTAGAACGCTCACGAACACCAATAACCTGACCTGGCTTGATGTGACGTGAAGGTACGTTACATACCTTACCATCAACAACAATGTGGCAGTGGCTAACCAACTGACGTGCAGCAGCACGTGTAGGAGCGATACCGAGACGATAAACTACGTTATCGAGACGAGCCTCAAGGTTCTGCAAAAGAACCTCACCGGTAATACCGGGAGCTGAATCGGCCTTCTTGAATGTGTTACGGAACTGTTTCTCCAAAACACCGTATGTATATTTTGCTTTCTGCTTCTCCGCGAGCATCACACCGTACTCAGAAGTCTTGCGACGACGGTTGTTACCGTGCTGGCCGGGAGCATAGTTCTTCTTTGAAAGCACTTTGTCTGCGCCAAAGATAGGCTCGCCGAAACGACGTGCTATCTTGCTTTTTGGTCCTGTATATCTTGCCATTTCGAATCTTAAATAAAATTGTTATACTCTTCTTCTCTTAGGAGGACGGCAACCGTTGTGTGGCAGTGGTGTTACGTCAATGATCTCTGTAACCTCAATAC
>JAFZFO010000028.1 GCA_017555845.1 Bacteroidaceae bacterium
CAACGAGTGTACATATATCCTTGACGAGGAACTGCTTGCCTCACTTGAGTTGAGCGGTGGAGTAGATGTGGTAGTGGACACTGCCATGGCAAAGAATAAGGTACGTGTAGTTTCAAACACCGATGACTTCAGCAAGCTTGTAGTAAAGGCCGAGAACGGCAAGCTGGTGATTTCAAGTAAACGTAAGCTCGGGAATGTTGAGTATAAGGCCTATGTTCCTGCTTTCGGTTACAATGCTGTGGCTGTTGCCGGCGGCTGTGATTTGGAGTGGGACTGTTGCGATGTCGATGAATTGACTGTAGCGGTGTCGGGTGGTGCCGACTGCGAGGTCAAGGGACGTTGTAATACTCTTACCCTTGCAGTATCTGGTGGTGCCGATGTTGAATTTGATGAACTGCTTGCCGGCGAAGTTTCTGTTGTAGCCTCTGGTGGTGCCGATGTCAAGCTGCATGCAGTGAGGACAATCTCTGTCTTTGCTTCGGGCGGTGCCGATGTCTACATCGATGGAACACCGCAGATATCGGGCTGGAACGTTTCCGGTGGTGCCGATGTCCACATCAACAAATAATGTAAATTGCTTATGAAAGCAAATGTTAGACTAATGGCCTCTGCAGGCATCAAGCTCCTTATGGGGCTTGTGCTTGTGGGGCTTTTGATTTTTCTGCCGGCGGGGACAATGGACTATCCCAATGGATGGTTATTCATGGCAGTGCTTTTTGTTCCAATGCTCATTGCAGGTGTGGTAATGGCATTGCGTTCGCCTGAACTCCTTAAGAAAAGGCTCAATGTCAAAGAGAAGGAGAGTGAACAGAAGAGCGTTGTAGCAATGAGTGGCATAATGTTCATTGCTGCGTTTGTGGTTGCCGGGTTCAATTACAGATACTCTTGGATTGTGATGCCGTCGTGGGCAGTATGGGGCGCGGTCGTGTTGTTCCTGCTCTCATATCTCATGTGTGCCGAGGTGTTGCGTGAGAACGCGTATCTTTCGCGTACGATAGAGGTTCAGGAAGGTCAGAAAGTCATTGATACCGGGCTTTATGGCATTGTCCGTCACCCCATGTATTCGGCAACAATCATGCTGTTCCTCTCTATGCCGCTTGTGCTTGGCTCATTGCCTTCGTTCGTGATAATGCTCGCATATATTCCGCTAATTGCCAAAAGAATAAAGAACGAGGAACAGGTCCTTTTGGATGGCCTTGAGGGTTATGCTGCCTATTGTGCGAGGGTAAGGTATAGACTATTGCCTTTTGTCTGGTAGATATCAGAAGTAGTAGTGGAAACCAATTGACGGAGAATACAGGATGCTGAAATTGAAGCTGTCGGTTCTGTCAATCAGGTTGTAGTTCAGGTTTATCAGGCTTGTCGAGAAACCCCATTTGTCGCCGGGCTTGTATTCAAACGATGCCAATTCCAGATTGAGGGTAAATATACCGGCCTCATATCCCGAGTAGACTCCGAGTCCGCCGCCGATGTTCAACTGCGGTGTGTAGTAGAGTCTGTCAATTATGGGCTGATAGTATGCGATATTGGGTGTCAGTGTTACTGCGTGTGCATTGGATGATACCTCATAACTTATCGCGCCACCAATTTTTACCTTGTCGGCAATGAAATAACCGAATTCCGGCGCTATGCTGAAGTATGTACCGGTGCTCATATAACCATTCGAGCCGGTTGATGAAACTGCAAATTTCAGATTGCCACCGATATATTTGTCGCCTTTGACCTGTGCCTGAGATGTTGAGACAAGCAATGCGGTCATTGCAACCAAAAGGATGATTGTTTTTTTCATAGTAATAGATTCAATATTGACGTTTTATAAAAACTTTTTCTCCATTGATTATATACAGTCCTTGCTGTAGATTCTCTTTGTCTGCGACACGTTTTCCATATATGGTATATATGCCGGTACGATAATCTCTTGTTGCATTTTCCGTGTCATCTCCAATAATGTCGCTGATGTCATAGACCGTCAGGTTGCTGACTATGTGGTCATGACGTTTCTTTATCCATTGCTGCATATGGGGGACAAGAGTCGCATAATCGGTGTTGTCGCCCCATTTCTGTGCATTGTGACGGTATGACTCCTTTACAAACTCATAATAATCGGCAATAAACTCCATGACCTCATCTATGCAGCCGTTTTCAACGAATTCGCACCACACTTTGTAGTAGTGTCTCTGGAACTCCTTGTTCTCCATGAGTGCTGTGAAGAAACTGCACCCGGGGTAGATGCCGCCTACAATGCACTTCTTTTCTGTCACATCACTGAAGTATTCATTGTTTACATACCCGAATGCATAGTCGAAATCCCATACGGGGCCCAAAACGAATTTTGAATCGGGGGTGGTTATGTCGGCCTTCCAAAGGAATGTGCTCTTGGGGCTTAGTATCTCTCTGTTGAATACCAATTCATTTATCAGGACATAGCGTGCTGCCGCATCAAGGTCAAGCACTTCGCTCAGGTCGCCATTGTTGCACACAATGCTGTCGAGCCTGTTGAACTGCTCTTTTATGATATTGAATATTGCATTCTGCGCGTTGTAGTTCGATATGATAGTTGCTGTCAACGATGAATTCGGCAGGTTCTGCGATGGGATGCTGTTGCGGCAGTTGTCGTTCAGGAACGATTGTAATACAGAAGAACTCACAGTTCCGTTCGCGAACTCCTGCAGGTCGGGGTCCTTTATGTTTACGGGCAGGCCGCTATGTGCCGAGCGGAACTTGAAATCCTCGTCGTAGTAACTGTCGAGCTCGAGCATGTATGCAAGTTCTTCATCAATGTCCACACTGTTGTTGCCCAGGCCAATCTTCTCGGTAAAGATATAGCTTCCCTGATACTCCCCGTTGATGTACAGCTCTACAGGTATGGTGTGGTTGGTGTATGGAGCGTTGATGAGTTGCCCAATCTTCATTGCAATGGCATTGACCATGAGCGAACCATGTTGCGGATTGGCCTGCAATACCCAACTTTTGCCTTTTTTCAGTCCAAATAGCTTGACCTTCTCATTGAACTTGAGCCTGTACGATTTCTTACTGTAGTTCCATGAGTTGTTGCCACGTCCCTTGATCTGTACAGTGTTCTTGAAGTCATGGTATAGGCCATAGCCTGTTATCTTGAAATCGGCGTTGAGATAGTAGTTACGGCTTGTGACCGTGTATCCATTTTCAATGTCAATGTCTATGCGTGGCACTTGACCTCCATCGGCCGGCCATTGTGCCTTGGCCTGTGATACTCCCACCATAAAGGCTAATATAAGTATTGGGTATATCTGTTTTGTCAGATATACCCAAATAATAGTATGCAGATGGTGGAGTTTCAACTGCATCAGTTTTTTAGAACAGGAGTTTTACGGCAAAGTTCTGCTTGTCGGCAACCTTGCCTGTGATGTAGTATACAACACCCTCTTCGGTCTCCTGGCGCATGCGTGAAATCTTTACTATGTCGCCTGGCATGACTTCGGCGTCGTAGTTGATGAGGAGCTCCTTCAATGGTCTCTCCTTGATATCCTCGGCCTTGACTGCGTCAATTGCCCAAACGGCATATTTTACATTGTTTACGTGGCCGTTGGTGTCAATCTCGGACCATGTTACGGGATGCTTTCTTACAAGTTCGGGTTCAATGTCTACGGGCAGGACGACCTTGTCGGCCGGTGTCTCGATGGCATGCATTGCAGTATCGCTCAGCGCGAGGTCGCTGTTGCGTACAAGGCGACGTGTATTCATATCGATGATCAGCCACGATGTGGTAGCCAGAACCATTGGATTGCCGGCCTTGTCGCTGAGGATAAAGTCACGTAGATAGAATAGTTTTGAAACGCCCTTGTGCCATGTCTTGAGGTTTACCTCCTCGCGCCATTTTGGGGTGTTCATAAACTTTACATGTATGCGTGAAAGTACCCATGCTGTATTGCTGTTTATCATCTCGTCATATCCAAAACCCAATGTCGAGGCATTGGCATTGGCTGCCTCCTGCATCAGGTCGAGCATTGCTGTTGGACGCATGAGCTGGTTTGCATCAGCCTCGTAACAGGTAATGGTGTAGTCCTTTGAGAATGTCTTGTCCATAACTGTATTCATTTACAATAATATTTTAGCCAATTGCCGAACAAAAGCCGTGCAGTTGCCTGCCAACGGTTTATCGGCTCATTATCGGGGTTGTCATCACGGTAGTAATTTAGTGGCAGCTCAATTGGCAAGTTCTTGGCAACGTCGCGCTTGTACTCGCCGTCGAGGGTGTAGAGCGCATACTCCGAGTGCCCTGTGATGAAAAAGTCGCGTGTTCCCTTCTCCTGCATTATATACACTCCCGAAATCTCCGACTCCGAGAGCAGTTCAATGCGCTCCTCGGCCACAATGTCCTCACGCCACAACTCGGTGTGGCGGCTGTGCGGAACATATATCGTGCTGTCGAAACCCTTGAACAGCGGAAGCTCCGGCTTTGCAATGGAGTGGGGGAATATGCCGAACATCTTCTTTGGCAACAGATGCTTCTGAATGCCGAACTTCTGGTACAGCCCGGCCTGTGAAGCCCAGCATATATAGAGAGTCGATGTGACGTTCTTTCTTGCCCAATCAAAGATTGTGCAGAGTTCGGGCCAGTATGTGACCTCCTCGTATTCAATCTTCTCTATAGGTGCTCCTGTTATTATAAGACCGTCGAAGCGGCTGTCGCGTACCTGACTGAATGAAGTGTAGTAGCGCTCCATGTGTTCGGGGCTTGCGTGCTTCGGGGTGTGGGTGTCGAGCTTGAGCAGTGTCAGTTCAATCTCCTTGTCGCTCGAGGCAAGCAGGCGTATGAAATCGGCCTCAGTGGTCTCTTTCATCGGCATTATGTTGAGCAGTGCTATGCGAAGGGTCTCCGCGGTAGGTTCCTTGAGAATCTCTACCGCGTTACCCTCGTCAATTACTGCCTGCAATGCAGGTAAACCTGCAGGTACTTTCAGTGGCATAGTTAATGTGTAAGCTGAAAGGTGAAAGGTTAAAGGTGAAAACTTGTGCAAGCGAGCAAAACATAAAGCTTGCTTTGATGTTTTACTGCGAGCGCAGCCAAGTTTCAATCACACGTAGTGTGGTTAAAAGTTAAAGCTTGTGAAAACATAAAGCTTGCTTTGATGTTTTACTGCGAGCGTAGCCAAGTTTCAATCACACGTAGTGTGGTTAAAGGTTAAAACTTACTTTCTTTAGCAGAAAGGAAATATTGCTCCCCTGTTTTAGGGGAGCTGTCGCATAGCGACTGAGGGGCTGGAGATTACCAAATATTCAAACGCTCCTCCTGAGGTACGAACATTGGGCTCTCCTCGGTGATGCCGAACGCCTCGTACCAAGCATCGATGTGTGGAAGTGTACCGTTTACTCTCCAACGTGAGAGTGAGTGAACGTCGCTCTTTGTAAGGTTACGGATCTCCTCGTCACGAACATGGCCTGCCCATACACCTGAATAAGAGATGAAGAAACGCTGCTCTGCTGTAAGACCGTCAATCTCAGGCAATGCCTTCTCCTTTGTAGCGTTGCGGAATGCCTGTAATGAGATCATGATACCGCCGTGGTCGGCAATGTTCTCGCCAAGTGTGAGCTTGCCGTTTGCGTTAAGGCCGGGGAGTACCTCAATCTTGTCAAAGAAATCAACAATTACCTGTGTGCGCTCGTTGAACTTCTGGGCATCCTCGTCGGTCCACCAGTTTGCGAAGTTACCGTCCTTGTCGAACTGACGTCCCTGGTCATCGAAACCGTGAGTCATCTCGTGGCCGATAACCACACCGATTGCACCGTAGTTGAATGCATCGTCCTCCTCCATGTCAAAGAATGGATACTGAAGGATACCTGCAGGGAAACAGATTTCGTTTGTTGTAGGGTTGTAGTATGCGTTCACGGTCTGTGGTGTCATGTGCCACTCCTCGCGGTCAACCGGCTTGCCCCACTTCTCGTCAACGTGCTTCTTCCAACCGAACTCCGACATGTTACGGCAGTTCTCGGTGTAGCTCAGTGCAGGGTCAATGTTGAGTGCGCTATAGTCGTCCCATTTGTCGGGGTAACCGATCTTTACAGTGAAGGTGTTGAGCTTCTCGTGAGCCGCCTTCTTTGTAACGTCGCTCATCCACTCCTGTGCGTCAATGCGTTCGCCAAGTGCAATCTGCAGGTTCTTCACAAGCTCTGTCATGCGTACCTTTGCTGCAGGTGGGAAGTGCTTTGCAACATACAGCTCACCGATGATGTCGCCCAGTGCGCCGTCAACAGTGCTCACTGCGCGCTTCCAACGTGGCTGCTGCACTTTCTTGCCGCTCAATACAGTGCCATAGAATGCGAATGTCTCCTCCTCGATAGCGTCGCTCAACTCATTTGATGTAGAGCGGATGATACGCCACTCAAGATAAGCCTTGATGTCGCTCATTGGTGTGTCGTTGATGATTGCCTCAACCTCCTTGATTGCCTCGGGGTGTGCAAGGTTCAGAACCTCGATGCCGTTGATGCCAAGGATGCTGTAATATGTATCCCAATCAATGCCGGGGATGGTCTTCTTCAACTCATCGTATGACATCTTGTGGTAGCTCTTCATTGGGTCGCGGCGCTCTACGCGGCTCAGGTGCTTTGCTGCAAGGCGTGTCTCAATGGCCATGACAGCCTCCATCTTTGCGGTAGCCTCCTGCTCGCTGTTGCCGAAGAGCTTGAACATGTTCACTACATACTCACGGAACTTTGTGCGGATGTTGGCTGCCACTTCGCTCTCCTCGCTGTAGTACTCCTTTTCCGAGAGTGAGAGGCCGCCCTGGTAGATACCAAGCTGGTTGCTGTTGCTGTCCATGATGTCAGTGCCGATACCGGTGCCGAAGAAGTTGCCGAGACCTACGCGGTAGTTCTGTGCAATCAAAGGAATGATTTCGCTCTTCTCTTTCATTGCTGCAATTGCATCAATGTATGGCTTTACCGGCGCAATGCCCTCGCTGTTGCGGCGTGTGCTGTCCATGACAAGCTTGTAGAGGTCGCCCACCTTCTGCGCGTTGCTTCCGGGCTCGCTATCCTTTGCTGCTTGCTCAAGTACAAGGTCCTTGAGCTGCTCGCGGTTCTTCTCGCGCAATGCATCGAACTGTCCGTAACGTGCATACTCGTCAGTGATGGGATTGGCATTCTGCCATCCACCTGTAGCATACTGGAAAAAGTCCTCGCCAGCCTTGTAGGTTGTCTCCAGATTCTCCGTCAGTTTAGTCTTCATAGTCTCTTTTGTTTCGCAGCCAGCAACTCCAAGTGCAATGGCTGTCATGATAAGTAATTTCTTCATATTTATATATTTAAATTTTCAAGTTCTTCCATGTTCTGTTCCCATGTCGCAACAACATCGTCAAGCTGTTTCTTCAGTGCCGCGTACTTTGTGAAATTCTCCTGTGTGCTGCCGTCGACAGTGCTCATTATCGCCTCGAGTGCACCGATGGCACCTTCAATCTCGCCAATCTCCTGCTCGTTGCTTTCAATTAGGCGTTCCAGTTTGCGGCGCTGTTTCTGCATCTGTTTCTCGGCTTCATAGCTCAGGCGGTTCTCGCTTACCGGCTTTACCGCTTCACTTGCTGCGGGCGACTTGCCGGTTGTGAGTGCTTCATTTATGTTGCTTGCATTCTTTGATGCGAGATAATCGTATATTCCGCCCAGGTGCTCACGTACCTTACCGTCGCCGAACTCATATACCTTTGTTACAAGTCCGTCAAGGAATTCGCGGTCGTGGCTCACGACGATTACCGTGCCGTCAAAGTCGCGTATGGCCTCTTTCAACACATCCTTGGACTGCATGTCGAGGTGGTTGGTAGGCTCGTCAAGAATAAGCAGGTTCATCTGGCGCAGCAACAAGCGTATCATTGCCAGACGGCTCCTCTCTCCACCCGAAAGCACCTTTACAGGCTTGTCCGACGCTTCGCCGCCGAACATGAATGCACCAAGGATATCACGTATTCGCAGGCGTATGTCGCCGGCAGCCACATTATCTATGGTCTGGAACACTGTGAGGTTCTCATCAAGGCTTTGTGCCTCGTGCTGTGCAAAGTATGCGGTCTCGACATTGTGTCCGATGACAATCTCTCCGTCGTGCTGCAGTTCCTTGAGAATGCAACGCACCATTGTGGTCTTTCCCTCGCCATTGCGTCCCACAAAAGCAACCTTTTCGCCGCGGTTGATGGTAAAGTTCACTCCCTCGAACACGGTGTGCTCTCCAAAGCTCTTCTTGACATCGTTGCATATCACGGGGTAGTTGCCGCTGCGTGTTGCCGGGGCAAACTTCAGTCTCAGACGGCTTGTATCCTCCTCGTCAATCTCAATGGGGACCATCTTCTCGAGCTGCTTGATTCGGCTTTGTACCTGAACGGCCTTTGTCGGCTTGTATCGGAAGCGCTCAATGAACTCCTTTATGTCGGCAATCTCCTTCTGCTGGTTCTCGTATGCACGTATCTGCTGTTCGCGGCGCTCCTTGCGGGTCTCCATGAACTTGTCATATGACAACTTGTAGTCATATATCCTGCCGCATGATATCTCTATTGTACGGTTTGTCACGGCATTAAGGAACGCACGGTCGTGGCTCACAAGCAGTACGGCATTGCCGCTACGGGCAAGGAACTGCTCCAACCATTGGATACTCTCTATGTCAAGGTGGTTGGTAGGCTCGTCAAGCAGCAGAATGTCGGGGTGTTGCAACAGTAGCTTTGCAAGCTCAATGCGCATTCTCCATCCACCGCTGAACTCACTTGTAGGGCGTGTGAAATCGCTACGGCGGAATCCAAGACCTGTCAATGCACGCTCAATTTCGGCTTCGTAGTGGCTGCCGCCCATCATGGTGTACTGCTCGTTCAGGTGTGTATACTCCTCAATGAGCTGGTGGTACTCCTCGCTGTCGTAGTCGGTGCGCTCGGCAAGCTCATTGTTCATGCGCTCAAGCTCTGCCTCCATCTCATGGATGTGTGCAAAAGCCTGCTCTGCCTCCTCATATACGGTACGTCCGTCAATGTGGTGCATTACCTGTGGCAGGTAGCCTACAGTAAATCCTTTGGGGCGTGACAGCGTACCTGTGGATGGTTGCTGCATCCCGGCGATTATCTTGAGCAGTGTACTCTTCCCGGCACCGTTCTTGCCAACCAATGCAATGCGGTCTTTCTTGTTTATTATGAAACTGACATCGCGGAACAGGTTCGTTCCACCGAAATCAACGCTTATGTTATCTATTGAAAGCAAAATCTTCTATATTAAATAATGTATGAAAATAGTGCCGGCCCTGTAGGTTTTACTCCTTTTTTTGTGCGACCTGCGGTCGCAAAGGTACATATTTGATGCGAAAAATACAATAGCGGTATTCTGCAGAGTCCGTTTTTTAAAATTTTTAGAAAAAAATGTAAAAAAACCAGTGAAAAACTTGCAAGCAATATAAATCGTTTATATATTTGCAATGATTTCAAAAATGAAATCTACAAACAATAAAAATATGGCAACAAGAGCAGAATTGAGAGAAGAATTGGTCAAGGCCGGCATCCGTCCTTCGGTGCAGCGTCTGGCGATATTTGAATATGTGCGTCAGAGCTGTCAGCACCCCACAGCCGAGGTTGTATATGAGGCTTTGTGTGACGAACTTGGTTCGTTGTCGCTTACCACAGTTTACAATACCCTTAAACTGTTTGTCGATGCAGGGCTAATATCAATGCTCACGATTGATGATACCTTCCGTTGTTTCGACGGCAACCGTTGCTGCCACGCGCATTTCCGTTGCGACAATTGCGGCAAGATCGTTGACTTGCAGATGAAGAAGGATTTCCTTTCTCTTGTCGAGGGGCTCGATACCTATAGCGTTAACGATGCCCAGCTATATCTTAAAGGTTTGTGTCCGGCTTGTAAGAATAAAAAATAAAAAAGATAATAATAACAACTTAAAAAAATTACGACTATGAAAAAGTATATTTGTTCAGTGTGTGGTTATATTCATGAAGGTGATTCAGCTCCCGAGCGTTGCCCAATGTGCAAGGTACCTTCAAACAAGTTCAACGAGTTGCAGGAAGGCCCTATCCAGTTTGTGCAGGAGCACGTCATTGGCGTGGCAAAGGGTTGCGACGACGAGATGATCAAGGATTTGAACAACCACTTCATCGGTGAGTGCACAGAGGTAGGCATGTACCTTGCAATGAGCCGCCAGGCCGATCGCGAGGGCTATCCCGAGATTGCAGAGGCTTTCAAGCGTTATGCATGGGAAGAG
>JAFZFO010000029.1 GCA_017555845.1 Bacteroidaceae bacterium
CTCTTCGTTGTAAATTATATCTGTAAATACTTCGTAAGAAGTACTGACTAATCAAAAATTGTTTGTACTGGCCGGAATAAATATTTTCAAATTATTGACGGTTCGTTTTTCGTTCCTTACGCTTTCTTGCCTGAATAATCAAGCAAGGTTGTACTGCTTGTCTGTAATGGAATGTTGTCAAGGATCTATCGTTGCTATCCGTTCATCAGCGCGTTGCCGCGTTGCTTGCCGAAAGCGAGTACAAAGGTAAGGCAAGTTTTTGAACTGGCAAAACATTTCAATAGAAAAATTACAACTATTTTTAAACTTTTTTAAAACACCACTAATTTTCAACGACTTAGAGAAATAAAAAAAATCGTCAAAAAAACGGTGTTTTCGCAGTTTTTCTCCCCAGGTCTCTACCCTACAATAAAAAAAGACATATTTTGACTCGCCATAAAAACAATAAAGAGCTGCAATTAACATCAATTTTGCATTAAATGGGTAGCCATTCGTAATTTTTGCGTACTTTTGCAACCGCGTTCAAGGCGAATGCGCCTAAACGCTGCCGAATAACAGAAGAATAATGAAAAAAAGCCTTATATACCTATTATATATAATATTTATCCTCATCGTCCCGATGGCTATGCATGCGCAAAGCGAGGATGAGAGAATAAAGGTACACGGCAAAATAACTGACGCTTCTACAAAAAAGGCCATTCCTTATGTATCGGTAAGGATCAAGAACAGCGCTAACGGCAGCAGTAGCGACAGCAATGGCAACTTCTCTTTTTACTCTCCCATCAACAAGCAGGACACTCTGGTAGTTTCAAGCCTTGGATATGCCGAGGAGTACATTGCCATTACCAGAACATCGATGCCGCTAAAGATTAAGCTCAAGCCGGCAGACTATGATTTGCCCGAGGTTGTAATCAAGCCCGAAAAGGAGAAATACAGCAAGAAGAACAACCCTGCTGTAGACCTTGTGCGCAGAATAATCGAGCAACGCAACGACAATTCCCCACTGAACAAAGAGTTCTACAGCTGTGAAAGACACGAAAAGCTGAACATTGCGCTCAACGATTTCAATACCGAAAATGGCAACCCGTTCGGCAAGAAGTTCAAGTTTGTGGAGGAGTATATCGACACTTCACGCATAACGGGCAAGCCGATACTGCATATCTCGGCACGCGAGCTGATTGCCACCGACTACCACAGGAACAAACCCGAACGTAGCCGCCGCCACGTCAAGGCACGCCGCCGCAACGGAATTGATGATATATTCTCTACAGGACAAACAGAGGCTTTGTATGAAGAGGTATTCAAGGATGTGGATATTTTTCAGGACAACATATCGCTGTTCAGGAGCAAGTTCGTCAGCCCACTCTCAAAACTTGGCCCGACATTCTACCGTTATTACATAATGGACACCATCCAGATGAACGGTGACAGTTGCATTGACCTTGCATTCACTCCTTTCAATGCAGAATCGTTCGGTTTCACAGGACACATATACGTGACCAACGACAGCACTCTTTTCATTAAAGCGGTTGAAATGAACACTCCCCACGAAATAAACATGAATTTTGTGGAGAACCTTAACATCAGGCAAGATTTCGAGCGCGCCGAAGACGGTACCCGACTGCTTGCAAAAGAGACACTGAGCACCGAACTGAAGGTAATGAATGCATTAACAGGTTTCTACGCGAACCGCGAGGTCGTATACAAAGACCACAATTTCCAGAGCAATGAATTTGCCGAGAGCATACTCAAAAGCCCTGCCGAGGTCATAGAAGATGACAATTCGATGAACAAGAGCGACGAGTATTGGAGCGAACATGGTTTCAACCAGGTAAGCCGCAAGGAGCGCTCAGTGGGCGAATTGATGAAAGCCCTTCGCGCCAACCCGGTATACTACTGGGGCGAGAAATGCATCTCGTTCCTGTTCACAGGCTGGGTTCCGGTAACAAAGGAGAACCCTCCACTATTCTACGGCCCGGTAAACACCACCTTCAGCCACAACGGACTCGAGGGATGGCGCCTGCGCACAGGTGCAATGACATCGGCCTATCTGAACCCGCATCTTTTCGGACGTTTCTATGTCGCGTACGGCACCGGCGACAAGAAATGGAAGTACATGGGCGAGATGGAATACTCTTTCAAAAAGAAGAAAGAGCACCCCAACGAGTTCCCAATACACTCGTTGCGCCTGCACTATGAGAACGACATCTACCAATATGGCCAGAACTATCTCTACACCAACAAGGACAATCTTTTCATAAGCCTCAAACGACAGGATGATGACAAGATAGGATATGTGCGTAAGGCAGAACTGACATACACTAAAGAGTTCTACAACCACTTCTCGTTCAATGTGACAATGCGCCACAGGATGGACATCTCAAGCCGTTTCATACCATTCGAGCGTACACAGACTGTCGACGGGGTTACAACAAGCACCTTTGTCAACGATGTAACACGCTCCGAGGTTGAGCTTGGACTGCGCTACGCGCCAAAAGAGAAATTCATACAGAACAAATGGGATAGAAATTCCGTAACCCCCGAACACCCGGTATTTACACTCTCGCACAGAATTGGCTTCAAAGGAATTCTTGGCAGCGAGTTCAACTACCACCACACCGAGTTCGGCTTTTACAAGAGGTTCTGGTTCTCGGCATTCGGCCACACCGACTGCATCATCAAAGCCGGTAAAGTATGGAACAAGGTTCCCTACCCCATGCTTATCATCCCCAATGCCAACCTATCGTACACCATCCAGCGCGAGTCATACTCATTGATGAACGCTATGGAGTTCTTCAACGACGAATATGCATCATGGGATTTGACATACAACATGAACGGACTGATATTCAACCGCATACCATTCATTCGCAAACTCAACTGGCGCGAAATGATTACGTTCCGTGGCATGTTCGGACATTTGAGTCAGAAGAACCGCCCCGACCCTTTGAACACCGGGGAACTGTTCAAATTCCCATACGAGAACTACGAACAGCACTATCTGGGCACAATGCCATATATGGAGGTGGGCGTGGGAATAGCCAATATCTTCAAGGTATTGCGCGTCGACTATGTACACCGACTCACATACCGCGACCTGCCCAACATCGACAAATGGGGCATACGCATACAGTTCCACGTAGAGTTCTAAAGGGAATTACCACCCGGCCTGCTGCCATCCGGCAGCAGAGTACCACTCGGTAGTCTTGAAATCGGAATTGAATTTTTCGTTACGGCTATAGTGCTGTGGCATATACATTGACATTCCGCCACCCACAGACATATCATAACCAATTACACGTCCACAAACCGCAGAATACCATTTTGCCGATGATGCGACATACGCAACGGCACTGTCAAAAACCTCACGCCAACCGGTATACTCATCGGCCGTAAGATACTTTTTCATTACGACATTCATATCGAAATATGACGGATAGGCAGGCGAGCCGTTGTATCTACCACCGGGGAGATAGGAAAAGACATCGGTATATTCGCGTTTCTTTTCACTATTGAAATACTTTATCACATAGGCATAAGTGGCATCGGCAAGATTCTGCATATATCCGGTGTGCACAGCCGAAAGTACAGCGCCTGCAGGTTCAGACTCATAAGCCTTGATATATGAGTCCATAATATCCTCGGGACCATCGGAATTGAAGAAGTCGGGAACAAGGGTCGAATAGAGTGCACCATCTCCTGGAATTTCGGCAGGGGAAGCAATTATCCATTCCGCCGCGTTACGCAAAGCATAGGCGCTCTCCACACACTGCATGAAACAAGCATCGAACATCAGACGATCCACTTTTGTGGGCAAGGCCTCAAGCAATGCCGCAAGTTCCTCAACCTCAATTGTCTCAGTAACCTTATTGCTGGATGAATTCTTTCCGTTGTCAATACCTATGGAGCGCTGGGGCGCCAAATTCAACGGACCTCGCAACCATCCGTCGCCGTGGGACCACATAATGAGGTCAAGAGTTTCAGTTGGATAATCCTTGAGAATAAAATCAAGCACTGTACCCAGTGCCGCCGTGTCACTTGAACAGACATCGGTGTTGAAAGGCTGGAACCTGGAGCAACCGGTTTCACCACTTGTCATGCGGTAATATTGGGTAAGCTGCGGAAAACTGCTGTCATCGACATATACAAACAGACGGCAGTCACGGGGAATAGAGGGAACAGCCCGCAATATCTCGTCGACATCGAGTGATGCATAATAGTTCAGGCTATTCTCGGCCATCATATAGACCAACAATGTCTTGCGTGCAGTACAGCCTTTCCCAACCACATCGGGTTTCACCTCGGGGCCTCTGCAGCACGACACAAGAAGCGTGAGCAACAACAGGAGAACAGTTCCCGCCTTGCCAGACATATCAATGCTTTGTAAATTTGAACTTGTCGCCAAGATAGCGGACAGTCTTCTCATTCTCTTCAATGAGTTTCTTCTTTATCTTCTGTTCTTTCTTCACAAGCTTCGCGCGCTTGTCAGAGAAATAGATGAACGAAGTACGGCCGGGCATGCCCTCCTCGAAACTCATATAGTCCTTCAATTCATATGAGTAGAGATGGAGATTAGGAAGGAACTTGTCCTCAATAACAGCACCGTCAATGTGCTGTATCTCGGTAAAATAGACTATAGAGTCCGAGAATGAGAGCGAAACACCCATCACATAGACCTCGGTCTTTATCTTCTTTTTGGACTCTTTCTTCTTGCCCTCCTTGGCAAAAGCCGCACATGGCGCAACAAGACACAAAACAAGTAATATTGAAATAAATCTTTTCATATCAGTCAAATGCATAAATCTTTACAAAAGTAGCAAAATATCGACACTCATAAAAGTTTATTACAACTTTTAACGATAGAAAGGGCGGATATGTTGCCCCACCGCAACAAACATAAAAAAATGAGCCGCAATTTTGCGGCTCAAATTCCATCTTATCCCAAATATGACTTCAGCAACTTGCTGCGCTGGTTCTGCTTCAAGCGGCGGATTGCCTTCTCCTTGATCTGGCGCACACGCTCACGTGTAAGACCGAAACGGTCGCCAATCTCCTCGAGAGTCATCTCCTGCATGCCGATACCGAAGAACATCTGAATAATCTCTTTCTCACGGTCTGTAAGTGTAGAAAGGGCACGGTCAATCTCGCGTGAAAGAGACTCGTTAACCAACAGATTGTCGGCCATTGGAGAATCATCGTTCACCAATACATCGAGCAAGCTGTTATCCTCGCCATCAACAAAAGGAGCATCAACAGAAATGTGTCGGCCCGACACCTTCAATGAATCAACAACCTTGTCTACTGGCAAATCAAGCTGATCGGCAAGCTCTTCGGCCGATGGACGGCGCTCATTCTCCTGCTCGAATTTTGAGAAAGCCTTTGTTATCTTGTTCAATGAACCAACCTGGTTCAAAGGCAAGCGCACGATACGTGCCTGCTCGGCAAGCGCCTGCAAAATAGACTGTCTAATCCACCAAACTGCATAACTGATGAACTTGAAACCACGGGTCTCATCAAATTTCTCTGCGGCCTTGATAAGTCCCAAGTTACCCTCGTTAATCAAGTCGGGAAGACTAAGTCCCTGGTTCTGATACTGCTTTGCTACAGAAACCACAAAACGCAAGTTTGCACGCGTCAATTTCTCAAGTGCACGGCGGTCTCCTTTTCTGATTCGTTGTGCCAACTCCACCTCTTCTTCAACGGTGATGAGTTCCTCGCGACCAATTTCCTGCAAATACTTGTCAAGCGATGCGCTTTCGCGGTTTGTGATACTTTTGGTAATTTTTAATTGCCTCATTTTGTTCCGATACGAATTAATGCGCGAAATTATAAATACTTTATGGTAAATACAAATTTCACGCGTTAAAGGTTACAAAAATAATTCAAAAAAGACCGACTTTTGCAATAAAAACTTGATAATAATGGATTTTGCCCAATATTATATCAAAAAAATCACCACCGTGATATACAAAAACAGGTGAAAGTAGAAAGCACCTGCCCATAACTTGATATTACATATTCAACAAGCACATAACGGTTAAAGCAGAAAAACGCTACAGCCTGCGGTCAACGCTCCATTCAAGCAATATGCAAAAGCCGGTCTTGTATTGACTTTACACCTCAATAGAGAGCAAACTTCACTAAATATCACGGACTGTTATTGTTAATTTTTGTTAAAGAAATTTTCAATAGCAAAGTGAGGGATTAATTCACTCTTTTACACTATCTTTGCAGAAGATTAGACAGGAATAATAGACAGTCGGACGGTCTGTCGCCGTTACTTTAAAAGGTAAAGGAGGAAAGTCCGGGCAGCACAGAGCACTCCACTTCCTAACAGAAAGCCATCTGCGAAGGTGGAGTAACGCAGAAGAAAATAACCGCCCGCAAGGGTAAGGGTGAGAAGGTGGGGTAAGAGCCCACCGGCCGTGCAGCGATGTACGGGCCGTGTGTCTTGGAGGCTGCAAGGTCATGTAAACCGGCGCTTGAGGGTTGCTCGCCCGAGCCGGAGGGTAGAACGCTTTAGCCACGTGGTGACACTTGGCATAGATGAATGACAGACACCCCACATGGGGCACAGAACCCGGCTTACAGGCCGACGGTCAAACACGAAAGCGACCGGCATGCCGGTCGCTTTCATTATTATATTAAAAATACATTCTCAGATTTATTTCTGATTTATCTCACTTTTCCTCAATCTCCGAACTCGCTATCACAAGCAACTGATCTCCGGGCAACAGTTCAACCGAACCGTTGGGAACGATGTATCTGTCATTGCGTTTTATGAAGATCACAAGCATTCCACGTGGCAATGCAAGCGCCTGGAGCGTATTACCTTTTTCGGCAATGAGTTCCTCTGTAATGGCAATCTCGCTCTGTTCGCCGGCCTCCTCGGGCAACTCTACATCGAACTGCTTTTCGGCAGCAACAGGCAGCAACAGGTCAAGCCTCTTTGCCACAGACACGATTGTCGCACCCTGCAGCACAAGAGACAACAATGTTATAAAGAAAACGATATTGAATATCGCATCACTTCCCGGTACATTCTCCACAACAGGATACATGGCAAATATGATGGGCACTGCGCCACGAAGACCTACCCATGAAGTGAAAATCTTTGAAGACATAGCAATATCCTTGAAAGGCAACAATGAAATGAACACGCTCAACGGACGTGCAACAATCATCATGAACACCCCGACAAGCAATGCCACAAGAGCAGTCTTCCACATCTCGCTTGGGTCAACAAGCAGACCAAGAAGAAGGAACATAGCTATCTGCATAATCCATGTCATGCCATCAAAGAATGCAACCACCTGCTTGCGGTTCTTTATCTTCTTGTTACCCACAATGATACCTGTTATATACACAGCCAGATATCCGTTTCCGCCCAACATATCGGCCACTGAGAATGTAAAGAACACAATACTCAACAGCATTATTGAATAAAGCGGAATGTTGCCGATGTTTATCCTGTTCATGAACCACGAAGCAGCAAATCCGGCACCTGCACCAATCATGGCACCCGATGCAAACTGTTGGACAAGCACCTTCAGTGAATCCACCACCAGCACGGGAGCCTGCAAATTTGCGGCATTCTCACCACAAAGCGCCAGAGCCAACTGAATGAGGACAATGGTAAGTATATACGCCATCGGATCATTGCTGCCACTCTCAAGCTCAAGCATAGGCTGCAGTTTGTTCTTGAGGTTTATATTCTTGCCACGCAATATATTGAACACCGATGCAGAATCGGTAGACGACATTGTGGCCGCCAACAGGAAACAGACCACAATTGGCAGTTCAAACGAGAATACGCCCCAATATGACAAACCATATATGAAAGCGCCCGTAAAACCGGTTGTCAACAACACTCCCACAGTGGACAAAGTCAATCCCGGACCAAGCACCGGCCGTATCTCGGCAATGCGCGTCTCAACACCACCGGTAAACAGGATGATACAAAGCGCCACCATTCCCACGAACTGCGCCTGTCCAATGTTATTGAACTGAATTCCAAGGCCGTCACAGCCAAAAAGCATTCCGGCAAGAAGGAACAGCAACAACGTGGGCATACCGAAACGGCCACCGGCCTTTGTAATCAGTATACTGCAGAAAATCAATATAGAACCGACGAGAATAATATTCCCCGAAGTCAAAAAAGCCATACTGTTATATAAAATAATCTTTTCAAAAAACAATTTTAACCAGGAGCGCGCTCCTGGTTAAAATATCACATTCAATACACCTGTATCAACAACAATCCCACAGCAATGGAAACCACCGTTGCCACCATACCGGGTAGCATGAACGAGTGGTTGAGCACCCATTTTCCAATGCGTGTCGTACCCGTGCTGTCAAAATTTATTGCCGCCACAAGCGTAGGATAGTTAGGGATGAAGAAATAGCCGTTCACTGCAGGGAACAGCGCAATCAGCATCATTGGCGATATTGCCAATGCCACGCCAAGCGGAACAATGGCACGCACCGTTGCAGCCTGGCTGTATAGCAGAATGGACATCACGAACAGCGCAAGACCAAACAGCCAAGGCATCTCGGTAACGACACCTTCCACAGCACCCTTGAGTTCAACGATGTTTCCGTTGATGAACGTATCGCCCATCCATGCAATACCGAATATCGCCACCACAGCCTGCATTCCGGCCGAGAACACACTACCCTGCACAGCCTTTGCGCCATCGGTCTTTGTCAAGAGCAGAATGAGCGCTGCAGTCGCAAGCATAATCATCTCAATGATGAGCGGCATACCAACAGCCGAGCCGTCAAACACCGGACGCAGTTTCTCGATTGAGCCGAACAGCACAATCAGCAGTGTAGCGGCAAGGAACAGCAACACCGACGCCACAGCCCTCTTCTTTGATAGGGCACCAGTGACCTGCACTGCATCCTTCGCCAACATTCCAGCGTCGAGACGGCGCTTGTATTCGGGATCATCAACCAACTCCTTACCCACTCTCATTGATGCAAGTGCACCCACAAGCACACCCACAAGAGTAGCAGGCACGCTGATCTTGAGAATGTCGAACAGAGTTATGTCAAAGCCTGCCAACAGGCCAAGCAACGCTACAGTGGCAGCCGATATAGGAGAGGCCGTTATCGCCTGCTGCGATGCAATCACAGCAATGCCAAGCGGACGTTCGGGGCGTATCTTTGTCTCCCTTGCCACCTCGGCAATCACAGGCAGCACCGAATAGGCCACATGACCTGTTCCTGCCAGGAACGTAAAGGTATAGGTTACCAGCGGAGCAAGGATGGTAATATATTGGGGATGCTTGCGCAACAGACGCTCAGCCACCTTGACCATATAGTCAAGGCCGCCTGCAGCCTGCATGCATGATGCCGCCGAAATCACGGCTGCAATCATAAGCATCACATCCACAGGAGGCGATGTAGGCTGCAGCCCGAAAACGAATGTCAGCAAAGCCACTCCCAGACCGCCCATGACACCAAGTCCGATGCCGCCGAGTCGGGCACCGACTATGATGCAGAGCAGAACAATCAACAATTGCAACAGCATATCGTCAACAGATTAGTATACCGGCAACTGGTAGATGAAACCTACAGAAACTCTCTGTGTAGAATAGTCATTCTGTCCAAGTGCCTTCGCCCTCTCGGTAAACAGGTGAGTCTGTCCAACGAATGTGAGGAAAAGGTGTAGGTTCGACTCCATTGGATAATATTCGACACCTGTAAGGTAGCCAACCGATGTACGGTAGTTGCCATTGGCAACATTTCCACCATTGTAAATACCATCGTTAGCATCGCCACCATAGATAGCAGCACTCTCAAGCATACCCTTTACAAAGAAATTCCACTTTGGCTGGAAACGCCAGTTCACCTTTGCCACCAAAGAGCTGTACAGTGTATTATACATGTTATGTCCGCCAAAATTATCCTGTCCGTCAAAGATGTTTGTCATGATACCCTTTCGGTCAAGCTGCTCGTATGAGCTCATGAGATCGACAAACATGTTGCACTTTGGCGAGAAGTTGAACTGGTTACCCAAAGCCACATAATACATATACTTGTCCTTTACCTCATCCATTACCGAAGCCGACCATCTTGTCTGCCAAGCACCATCGAACATGTTCGCGTTCCAGTTGAGGGTGTACACGAAAGGCAACTTGTTTGCATCAAGGTTTGCGCCATAGGTATCCTCTATTGAGCCGTTGCGGCTGTCGAGCACCTGGAATGCCAACTGCTGGTTGGGATTGAAATCATAAGTGAACATCACACCGCTCATGAAATTGCTCATGTTGTTGATAATCTCACTATAGCGGTAGATTTCAATAGGGTTCATATCAAACTCAATACCACCATATGCTGCGCACAGCTTTCCGGCACTGATATTGAACTTATCGGTCACAGAAAAATTAAGATAAGCGAGGTCTATTGAGTTTGGCAGATTATCAATAAAGCCACCGCCGTCATTGCATCTGTTCAGACGCTGACGCCAACGATATGAAAGCCAGTCGGTAACCTTTCCTTTAGCCTCAATGCGGAACTGGTGCATGTTGAACGCGCCCTGGTCAAAGTTACCGGCTGTAAAGTCTGCATCAAGAGCGTAGTGCATATTGAAAAAGAGGTTGAACTTGTCGCTCTTCTTCTCAATCTTTGACACGCGCTCAAAAAGAGTAGCCTCGTTGTCCCCTGTCGATACCTGTGCTGTAGCAACGCCTGTTACCAATGCGAGCAACGCAAAGGCTGTGTTTCTCATTTTCATAAAACCGTTATTTTAGAAGTTGTTGAAATATTCCTGAATCTTCTCCCAGTCATGGGTCTTTGTAAGAGCAAGCATAAGCAGGATGCGTGCCTTCTGTGGATTCAAGCCCCACGATGCCACAAAGCCATACTTTGCATCCTCAACCTCGGCATCAAGAGTTGTTGCGCCTGTAGGAACGCGTGATGAGCGAACCACCAGGATACCATCCTTGCGTGCCTCCTCAAGTGCAGGAAACACATTCTTGTGGATGTTACCATTACCCACACCGGCATATACAATACCCTTATAATCCTTGTCAATCATAGCATCGACCACCACGCGGTCAACATCAGAATAGCCATATGCGATACCCACCTTTGGAAGTTCCTTCAAGCCTTTCACATCAAAGTACAGGTCGCGTGTATTTGCATACACCGCACCCTTGTGGATATAGTGCATCTTCTTGCCGCCATCGGCTACCGCTCTGTAGTAGAACACCTCGCCGTTGTTCACATAACCCTCGGCACCGGCATTTGGAGCCTGGAATGTCTCAACACTGGTAGTATTTGACTTTGTAACGTCGGCTGCACCATAAACCTTTCCGTTCATGCACACAAGCACGCCACGATCCTTTGAAGCCGCAGAAGCCGCTACAACCACTGCATTATAGAGGTTGGCAGGACCATCGGCGCTGATGGCAGTCGATGGACGCATGGCACCAACAAGCACCACTGGCTTGTCACTCTTCACTGTCAGGCTAAGGAAGAATGCTGTCTCCTCCATGGTATCTGTTCCGTGAGTGATTACCACAGCATCCACATCGCGGCGGTGCAACAGTTCGTTCACTCTGTCGGCCAGTTTCAGCCACACTGCGTTGCTCATGTCCTGAGAACCGATGTTCACCACCTGCTCGCCCTCAATGTCGGCAATATCCTTCATTGCAGGCACGGCATCAATCAATGTACCGATGGCAACCTGTCCGGCTGTGTAGTTGGAATTCGTTGCCGAACTGCCCGAACCGGCAATTGTACCACCGGTTGCAAGAATATAGACCTTAGGCAACTCTTTAGCCTGTACATAACTCACTGATGCTACCAAGAACAAAGTAGCAACCACTGTCAGAAAACGTTTGAACATTGTCATAATATAAAAATTAAATGATGATCCATTAAATAAAAACCCGCCGTGAGAAAAAAGGTTGAAGCTCCGATGCTTTTTCACTTATCAGAATATCGACTCGCTCGTTTCCGTTGTCAGGATCTCGAGCGCCTTCATTCCCATTACCGAATTGCCCTTGCTGTTCAAGCGAGGACTCCACACCGCCACAGCATAACGATGGGGATGTATGGCAGCAATGCCGCCACCGACTCCACTCTTTCCCGGTAAACCCACAAGGTAAGAGAACTCGCCAGCCTCATCATAGAAGCCACATGTCTGCATTATCGCATTCATTCGCTTTATCTGTGAACGTGTCAGTTCAATACCGGCATGGCGGAAATCCCCGCCATGGTCGGCAAACGCAAGGAAAGCCTTTGCCAACTCCATGCAGTTCATCTCAACCGAGCACATCTGGAAGTAGAAGCGCAGCACACGCTCCACATCGCACTCTATATTCTTGTGATATTTCAACAGATTCACTATCGCCGCGTTCAGGAAACCGGTCTCCCGCTCGGACAGTGCCACCTCGTCATTATAGCCAACCGTTTCACTACCGCACAGTTCACGCACAAAAGCCAGGAACTCCTCCTCGGGATTCTCGAACGATGTCAGCATAATGTCGGCAAGCACCAATGCCCCTGCATTGATGAACGGGTTACGTGGAATTCCATGCTCCACCTCCAACTGCACAAGAGAGTTGAACGCCGTGCCCGAAGGCTCCTTACCTACTCTTTTCCACAGCGTCTCGCCCTTCACAGCCAGACACATTGCCAACGCAAACACCTTTGATATACTCTGGATAGAAAAGCGCACATCGGCATCCTTAATGGCAAAAACCTCACCGTCCACATTGTTCAGGCACATGCCGAAATGGTCGGGCGACACCTTTGCCAATGCCGGGATATAATCGGCCACCTTGCCTTCACCGGCAAGCGGCAGCACTTGGCTGTAGATATCCTCAAGCAGTTTCTGATAATCCATATTTTCAGTTTTACACAGCAGCGTGCAAAGCACACTCACTGCAACATAACATATTACATTGCGAAGATAGTTTAAAAATATTATTTTTAACAAAAATAATGGAGTATAATATTTGCCTGCAAGCCACAGAGTAATAATTTTGCAGAAGAAAAGCAGAAAATCATGCCAATAATAGAGATAACGACCCTTGACCACCCCGGTTGCGAACTGTTCGGCACACTTACCGAGGCACAGCTTCGCCGAGAATACGAACCCGGCAAAGGCATCTTCATTGCCGAGAGCCCCAAGGTCATCAACGTAGCCCTCAACAGCGGTTATACCCCCCTTGCGCTGATGTGTGAACAAAAGCATATCAACGGCGACGCGGCCGAGATAATTGCGCGTTGTGGCGACATCCCCGTATACACCGGAAGCCGCGAGTTGCTTGCCCGCCTCACAGGCTACACACTCACACGTGGCGTACTCTGCGCCATGTGCCGCCCCATTGAGCCACCCGTTGAGGATATATGCCGCAATGCAAACCGCATAGTGGTCATTGACGGCGTTGTCGACACCACCAACATCGGCGCCATCTTCCGCTCGGCTGCAGCATTGGGCATCGATGCCGTGCTGCTTACCCGCAACTCGTGCGACCCGCTCAACCGCCGTGCCGTACGCGTGTCAATGGGCAGCGTGTTCCTTGTTCCCTGGAGCTGGCTCGACGGCGGCATTGAGCAGCTACACTCACTGGGCTTTGCAACAGCAGCACTGGCACTTACCGACGAGTCCATACCCATTGACCATCCCAAGCTCACCACCCTGCCCAAACTTGCCATCATCATGGGCACCGAAGGCGACGGGCTCACAGCAGAAACCATCGCCAAAGCCACGCATGTGGTACGCATTCCAATGTCACACAATGTCGACTCGCTCAACGTAGCCGCAGCTGCAGCCGTTGCTTTCTGGGAACTCAGGGACAGGAACAGATAATCCTTACAACACTTCGGAATTCTGGCTCATTATAACCGTCGGAATAAGAGCCAGTAGAAATTTACTGTGGACTTCGCTTCGCTTGCCATTATATTCTGCGGTTCTTCTCAACCTTGGTCGTTCACTTAAATTTTCTTCAAGTCTTTCTATACGTTCTTTTCATAACTGAAAAGAACCAAAAGGTTCCGGCACCCTAAAGCCCAGTCGGTCTCTTCTTTGTTCAGGAGTTGCAAGCAACATCCTTCAGTCAAAGAGCCCTTGCCACTTGAACCTTTCTGTTTATTTTTGGGTGATGCGGACCTTCCTCAGTTAGTCACTCGCCTTCGGCGAGCACCTAACTAACGGGCGAACATACCTCTCACTTTATCCAAAAATCAACAGGGTTCAAGTTGTGTCCTTTAACGGTGCCGGTGTTTATTTGACATTACCATTGTACGCGTAAAGTTCGCTGAGTATCCCTTTGCAAAGGTAATTCCCCGCCAACGGCGGAACGGCACCGTTGAAAAATCCAACGCAAGGCCGCTTGTTTTCAGGCCATTGTGCGAGGCTGTTTGAACGTAACGCGGGTATATATTATCTTAAATAGCCGCGTGGAGTGAGTTCCGCAGCACCCTGAAAACAAGCGATAGCCGGGAGAGACGAGCAAGTGCCCGACTGAAGGCTCACAATATGTGGCGTGAACAAAGGGCACTTGCGAAGATTTTTCCCGTGTGCCGAAGTTTTTCGTACTTTTTTCCAAAAAGTACAAGATAGAACGAAAACAATAAGAATATAAGACAACTGATTAAGGGTAAAACTTACTGCATAAAACCCAAGATTCACCCACACCTTTTTGCGACTGACCCGTAGTTTCCCTGTTGCACGCTCTCTATCTCTTGCCTTTGTTCCTGCACCTCTGTGGTTTGATGTAAAAAAGAAATGGCGGCCATTTGGCCGCCATTGTCATTATTTAGCTTGTCAATTACTTAACAAGTACCTTTTTGGTCTCGATTACACCGTTGCTGTAAACTGTTACAACAATGTTAACACCGTTTACAGGAGCAGGAATTGCAGCACCTGCTGGTGTGTAGTAACCTACTGAGAGAACCTCAGCACCCTCAACAACGAGGTCAGAGATTGAAGTACCCTCAGCATCGTCAACGAAGCGGAGTGTCCAAGAAGATGCAGTACCTGCACCACCTGTCCAGTTAACGACTGTACCCTCGTTACCGGTACCGTTACCGTGGCCTGCTGTGTGGAGAGGATCAGAACCTACAGCCTTGATTGTATATATGTTTGCCTCAATTGGCTTAACGATGTATACAAGTGCATCCCAGTCTGTCTCAGCGATTGCAACCTGAGTTGTGCCACCGCCTTCGCCGAAGTAACCGCCAACGTAGTCGCTCCAGATCTTGTATGTGTAAGGAGCATCATCCTCAGAGATACCAAAGCCGTCTGGGTCGATCTCGATCTCGTCACCATACTTCTGGAACTGGAATACGAACTGTGCGTTCTCTCTGTTGTACTTGGCAGGAGCGTTTGTCCAATAGAGACCCTCAGTACCGGCGTAGATAGCCTTGATCTTGCCCTGCTGCTTGTAGTACTCTGTGTAAGCGCTCTCAATTGCATACCAGTAGTCATCCTCAACCTCAACGCGCTCAGCATCCTGTGCCAAACCTACGTTAGCAACGAATGCCTCAACAGCAGCCTGTGCACCTTCCTTATCCTCGTTCTCAACAACAGCCTCAATAGCCTTAACAGCTGCCTCAAGAGCTGCAATGTCACCTGAGATGCAACCTGGATCCTTACCTACGATAAGACCCAAGTCAGAAAGTGTTGCACCGATACCTGTTGCCCACAAGTAGTAAGGATCGTCCATTGAAACCTCATAGATGTTCCACTCGCCCTCACCGTTAGCCTTGTTGAAGTGGAGGTAGTCACCTGCGCTGTAACCGTCACCGTTCTTGAAGTCCTCGTACTTAGCGTGTGCGCTGAGAACCTCATCACCATAAGTTACATCACCTGGGAGAACGCTTGCGCATGGACGGCCAGCGAGGCTGCTATCCCAGTCCATGAATACGAACTTGTTGGCATTTACTGTGCCTTCCTCAACTGTTACAACGTCTGTCTCATCGTTAGAGTTTGTCCAAGAGAAAGAAGCGCTGATGTTGTTGTCCTCAATGTCGCTGTAGAGAACGAATGTGTTCTCAAGGTTACCTGACTTAACGATCTTGATGTCAGCAGCGTTAGAAGGATATACTGTCAAACCGGTGCTCCAGCTTGTGTGTGTTGTTGTCGCGCCGCTCTCCTCGTCTGTAGACTCGCTTACTGTCTTGTTCAAAGCCACGAACTCAGCGTTTGCCAAG
The DNA here is from genome assembly GCA_017555845.1 of Bacteroidaceae bacterium. Taxonomy (GTDB): domain Bacteria; phylum Bacteroidota; class Bacteroidia; order Bacteroidales; family Bacteroidaceae; genus HGM04593. The sequence goes on from JAFZFO010000029.1 coordinate 16,174, forward strand.
CTGATGATGTTCCAGCCGTTCTCAGTCTTCTTGAACATGTAAACGCAAGGATCGTTCAAAGCTGCCTTGATGTTTGTGTGGTAAGGAGCAGCACCTGCATAGTAGCGTGGGTTAGCCTGCTGTGTCTTCACGCGGAGGTTACCGCTGATGATGTAGATACCACCATCCTTCAACTGTGAAGCGTCAGTGATCTGTGTACCACCCTTAACATTGTATGGGTTCTCACGGAAGATAGCTGGGTCATACTCCTCGCCATACTTTGTGATACATACTGTACCAGGAGCCAAAGACTTGTTCTCACGACCGATAGTCTTCACAGTGAATGTGCTTACTGATGTACCCTCTGGGAACTTCACGTCGAGGTATACATAAGTCTCAGGAGAGAATGTACCGTTACCCCAGATAGAGTGGTAGAATGTAGAAGTCTCATCATCGAACAAGTTCTCGAGTGAACCCTCAGATGTCTCCAATGAGTTTGTTGAAACAAGTGAAGAAGAAAGGGCAATGCGGTTGCCGTCTGCGTCAAGAACCTCAAGGCCTGAGATTGCTACCATTGGATAACCCTTGTACTTACCGTCGCTTGCAGCGTTACCAACATTTGTCTCAAGGAATGTCAAACGGATACCGTCAACCTTCTCGTTGAGAACAACAAGCTGCTCCCAGTCGTAACGGTTGCCGTTAACCAATGTACCAAGAGGAGTCTGGTGTGGGTTTTCGGCTGTATAAACCTTTGGCAATGTAACGTACTCGATCTTTGATGCAAGGAATGCGTCAATGTTACCCTGTACACCGTTGATGAAGTTCTTCATCTGTGTCATGTAAGAGTATGGATCGTTGTATGCGAGATCATACAACTCTGAACCAGCATCCATCAGGTTGCCTTTAATGTATGTGTCATAAGCCTCCTGGAGGTAGTAACCATCCTGTGGGTTGCTTGAAGGAGTCAAAAGGTCGGTGTACTCAGCCTCGAGCTCCCAGAAATATTCGTCAACAAGATACTCGATCTTTGAGTAAACGTATGCACCCATTGCTGCGTTCAATTTCTCAACGTCAGCAAATACCTTCTCAACGTCGGTGTAACCACCGGCAGCAAGTGTGTTCTCTGCCTCGCCAAGAACAGTCATGAACTCGTCATATGCGGCCTCGTAACCCTCAACAGCTACGCTGTCCATGAATGTATAGATGCTCTTTGCCTCCTTGATTGCATTGCGTACAGGGATAGAAGCATACTTCGCAGGGTAGTTCATTGATACCTCATAGAGTGACCAGTCGAATGTGATGATGTAAGCATAGTTCAAACAGTAAGGGTGACCCTCCTTGTAGAAATCGTAACGATCCTTGTCAACGTTCTTGAAACCGCTTGATGAAGGTGTTGCACCTACGTGGATCTCAACCTCCTCACCCTCGTACTCCATCATGTAGCTCATCTCGAAGCGGCCGTTAACCTCCTCGATGTTCACGATAGCAGCATCGCTCATCTTGGCTGTCTTGCCCTGGCCACCGTTTGCGCCGTTGTAAGCGTTGTCGGTTGGGTTTGCGCTGAGGAATTTACCCTCTGTTACATAGTAGAGATAGTAACCACCCTCAGTTGGGATAAGCTGGATAGCATAAGAAGGAGCAGCCTCCTCAGCCTGTACACCAGGAGCTACGAACAATGGACCTGCGCCCACGTTAGGCTCTGTTGTTGTCTGTGTACCGAATGCACCCTCTGAACTGTTGTGGTTGTTTACGTATGTGTGGTACTCAACAGGAACGTTGCTCTTCATTACGAAGTACTTTGCACCCTTGAGAGCCTCCATTGATGTTATCTCCTCCTCTGCTACTGTGAATGCCCAGTCGCTGTAAGGAACATAGTTAACGCCACCCTTTGTAAGACCTACGAGAGTAGGAGCGTTCTTTGGGTTACCGGGACGTGCACCCCACTCGATAACGAACTCGCTGACAGGAGCCTCGAATGTGAGCTCAAGGTGGTGGTAGTCAGTAACAACGAGGTTGCCTGACCAAGATGAGTGCCAGTAGTTGTTCCAGTTACCGTCGTTCAACGCAGCAAGACCCTGACCGTCTGTGCTACCTGATGAGTTGTGGTCAGCGTTTGAAGTAGCTGTGTAAGGGATAACAGTCTCGCCATCGGCAGCATAGATTACCAACTCGCTGAGAGCTGTAACGAAGTTACCACCGTTTGGCTTCTCACCGTTGTAGTTCTGTGCAACAGTGAAACGAAGAGTCTCCAAAGCCTCTGTTGGCTTGATGACGTCTGATTTGTAAACCTGAACGGTCGTTGTACCTTTCTGTACATTCTCACCTGGAAGACCGTCGCCGGCACCCAGAGTGACAGACCATTCCTGAGCGTTGACACCTGCAAATGCTGCAAATGCCAAAGCAAGAGTCAGAAATAAATTTTTTCTCATAACGTAAAAATTAATAAAAAATAAAAAATAAAATCTCTCAAGTCCAGTTCCGCATTTTTATGCGTTTGCTGTAGCTATTGCGTTTGCTATCAACGTGTTGTAAAATAAACATTTGACAACCCTGCATAGATGCGGTATTTTATCACGCAAAGGTTGGAATAATTATTTGAAAACGCAAGAAAATTACGTGAAAAATAAAATATTTTAGTCTAAAATGAAAAAAAATAGGGGGGGTAAAATTTCCATGAAAAAAAGTAGTATATTTGCGAGGTTATACATAATTTATAATTAAAAGACAACCGAGAACACACAACAACTAAGAAAGGAGAAATCCGGGAATTTATAACTTAATTTTTAAAATATGAAACTGAAAACTTTACTCATTGCATTGTTTGTAATGCTTGCGGCCTTTGCTACGGCTCAGGTTCAGGATGGTAAGGTCTACCGCATTGTAAGTGCCAAGTATGGTACTGTGATGTCGGAGAGCCCAATTCTTCACACCCTCTCTTGTGCATCTAAAGGCACAGCTACCGATTATCACGAAATGTGGAAGTTCAGCGCTACCGATGATGGCAGATTCACTATCCAGAATGTGTACACACAGCGCTATGTGCAGTATGAGACCGGCAGGAATGTCGTTTGGCAGACCGCAACATCACAGGGCAAGTTCGCTGTGACCGAGAACTCGGCTCTCAAAGGCTGCTACAACATTGACCGTACTGCCGGCAACAACTGGGGTATGCACTGCGACGGCAGTTCAAACATCGTGCCCTGGACCTATGGTACAAATGAGATTTCAGGTACAGAGTGGACCTTTGAACTCGTGAATATCAGCGACGCCGAGATTGCCGCTGCTGCTGCCGCTTATCAGAGTTATGCATCTGTCCTCGAGAACTCTGCGGCCATCGCTGCAAAAGTCGAGGCTCTTTTCGCTGACAAGGCCTGCACTACATTGAAGGCTGAGTATGCATCAAAGAGCGATGCGGAGATCATTGCAGCACTGGAGGGTGTTCCCGCCGATTTGCAGCAGGCTGTCATCAAGATCAAGAACAACGCATGGGACAGCGTGACACGCGAGAAGGAGTTCCGTATATATGACTACAAGCCATACAGCAACCCCGAGGTGTGGGCGAACAACCTTTACACACGTCCATTCAACCGCATCAACAACCCTACAGGTATCAGCACAAGCGACTCTAAGAGCTTCATCTATGTGTTCGTTGAAAGCATCCCCGAGGGTACAACAATTGACCTTGCCGAGATGGCAAGCACCAAGTTCTGGGGTAACGATACCCGCTTGAAAGAGGGATTGAACATCGTTCCATGTGCAAACAAGGATGGTTCGCTCTACATCCGCTATGTGTGCGAGACTGCTATCGACGGCAAGAAACTCGCTGATTATCCAACAGTGAAGGTACACATTGAGAACGGTTATGTGAACGGTTTCTGGAGCAAGGAGCGTGGCCACACCAACGAGGATTGGGCGTACATGCGCGACCACATGTTCAAGAACCCTACAGCTGTGCAGGCTGCAGGTGATCTCACTGTACTCAACTTCCGTACATACGAGTTCCTCAAGGAGTGTCCTGATAATATCGAGGGTGTAATGCGCCTTTGGGACTTCTGGAACAGCCGTCAGAACCACTATATGGCTCTCGACAAGTATTATGCATGGACAAACAACAAGCAGCTTGCGATGAGTGATGACAACGGTTTCATGGATGCAAGTTCATACCGTACACACTATAACAACAACACTTTGAGCACAATCGTGAACTACGACCTGCTCATCAGGGATGCCGGCAGCTCATGGGGTCCAAACCACGAGATCGGTCACACCAACCAGTATGCATTCCAGATCATCGGTACATCCGAGGTCAGCAACAACGCTCTCACAAACTTCGCAATCTTTGACCAGGGTACACACGTGAGCCGCGGTAACAATATGAGCAACCAGATTCTTGACTTCGAGAACAAGGTTCCTTATGTGTTGCGCGGTGAGGGTATGTATGGTACAAAGCTCTTCAGTATGACACGTATGTACTTCCAGCTGTTCCTCTATTTCCATGCAGCGGGCAAGGATACAACATTCTACCCACGTCTGTTTGAGAAACTGCGTTACGACCGCCTCAATGGTTGGGTTACACCAAACTCACGCGACGAGCTCGATGCCAATGGCTACTACATCGGTTCGGTCGATGCCAAGTATGACCAGTTGAAGTTTGCCGAGGCTTGCTGTGAGATTGCTCAGATGGACTTGAGCGAGTTCTTCGAGGCTTGGGGCTTCTTTATTCCATTCAAGAACGGTCTTGTAGGCGACTATAGCCACCACTATGTATATCTGCACCAGTCATCTGTCGACTCAAGCCGTGCAAAGATGCAGCAGTATGAGAAGAAGGGTGGACACCTCATGTTCCTTGAGGACCGTGTTCGCCAGTCTCCAAAGAAGGTGAGCCCATTCAGCGACGGTACAGGCTACCGTGCCAACTATGCCGATTGGGACGGCGAGCGCATTGGCGAGGTAGGTGACTTCGGCCAGTGGATGGACTACATTGACGAGACAGTGAAGGCCCAGGGTTACTACTATGCCGTTTCAAAGGGTAAGGTTGTCATCAAGGAGGCTGCCGGTGCAAAGGGTGCTCTTGGTTTCAAACTCTACAATGCCGAGACCGGTGAGTTGCTCACATTTACCAATAGAAAAGAGATGAATGTGCCTGTATCGGCAACCGGTGCGCCATTGAAGGTTGTAGCTGCGCAGGCCGACGGTACAGATTATGTTGTGCCACACGCTTCGCAGGGTCCTGAGTCGATGCAGAAAGAGGCTCTCAGAAGCTCTTTGTCTACAGCGTCGGGGCTCCTCAATAAGGATGCCAAGGGCTCAACAACCACTGTAGGTTACTATTATACCGAGGCTCTTGCTGATCTCAGGGCTATATATAACGAGGCTAAAAAGGCAAACGATAACGGCGATACAAGCAAGTATTCGTATGCAGAGTGGAGCATTATGCTTGATGATGAGTGCGCAAAGGTGCTCAATAACGAGAATGCACGTATTCTCATCAAGGAGGGTACATCATTCACAATGAAAAAGTTTGCCACTCCATCCAGAGGATATTATGCCCAGGCTGTTTATCCTACCTCAAAATTGTCAAAGGATATGACAGATGATTCGAAATGGACTATTGAATATGCCGGCAAGGTGGGCGAGTTCTACATGAAGAGTGCGGCTACCGGATACTATGTTACCAACATCAGCTCTGCAGGTGTGTTCCTTGAGACAAAGAAACAGGCCGATGCCATCAAGTTCACTGTAGGATATACCACAGATGCGGCTGTCAACTTCGTTACAGTCGAGAATTCCGAGAATGCGTTCGGTGTCGATGGTTCTACACCGGCGGCGTCTTCACTCAACGACGCAAACTCAAAGTGGAAAGTCGATATCGTTGAGGATAACTCTCTCGACTTCTATCAGAAGGCAGTTGAAGAGTTGATACTCGATGCAAACATCAAGATTACAGAAATACTTAACCTTGATAGCTTGCAGACAATGAACATCTTCAACGAGAACATCATGGTTGCTGACAACAACCTCAATACATATGCTTTGGCTCTCTTGGATACATACTATGATGTTGTTGAGAACAAGGATGCAGCAACTGGCGCCGAGTTGCAGAGATACGTAAACACACTGCGCAGTCAGTTGGCAGCTGTTGAGGGTAAGTATATTGTTACCGCTCCTATTGCTACAAAGGGCGAGAGAGTAGTATGGTACTACATCATCAGCAACAAGAGCGAGGAGTTCATGAGCATCTATGAAGGTACTCAGGCTTCACGTAAGGGTCGTGTAGAGCTCTCGGGCGAGGTTACTGATGATGCTTTGTGGAGCTTTGCTTCAACCGGTAAGCCAGGCGAGTACAAACTCTATAATGCCGGTCAGAAGGCTTTTGCATACCGTCAGGGTACAAAGACATACCTCTTCACTTCGGCCGAGGAAGAACCACTGCCTGTGACAGTGACATACGATGCCGAGAATGGTGCATTGGTGCTTGCTGCTGCCGAGAAGAATATTTATGATTCAGGTTCAGCAATACAGCTCTCGAACAATAAGTCATATTGGAGAGTGCAGATTGCCTTGATCGAGAACAACAAGGAGGTTGCCGATGTTATCACAACCATCGAGAGCGTGCTCCCCGAGGCTGCAGGTAATGCAGCAATCTACGATCTCAATGGTCGCAGAGTAGTGAACCCTGAAAGAGGTATCTTTATCCAGGGTGGTAAAAAGGTGCTTGTGAAGTAATCACAACCCGTTAGCAGAATATAATTGAGATTCTTCGCTTCGCTCAGAATGACAAGACATGCAAATTGTCATCCTGAACGAATGTGAAGGATCTCTTTTTTATGCACAGCATTACCTTATATAATATATAGCAACATCAATTATTGCTTATTTGATTAAAAAACACTACTTTTGACCAATATTACAATATATTTGGAAAACTCTGCAAAACAAAATCCAACGATATGAAATTAAGAAATCTGTTACTGTTACTCTTTGTGCTTGTAGTTACTCTCACAGCCAATGCGCAGTTGAATTCAAGTAATGCTGCAACCAACTATGCCAAGTTCAAGAAATTCTTCAACGATGACATCTGTACCGAGCTTGCATTGCCATACTCGGCAATGACCGATGACCAGTTGAGAGCTCAGATGAGTGACATTGCCAGGGAACTTGTAGATGTTGCCATCAAGATCAAGAACGATGCCTGGGGAAAGAACGAGAAGGAGTTCCGTATAGCAAAATTCAAGCCCCATACCAACCCGATGATATGGGAGGATTATATGAATGTATATACCTATAGCCTTATGCCTTCACCTACAGGAATCACCGGCAATGACGAATATGTTATGATATTTGTCGGCGATGATTTACCCGATGGTGTTGAACTCGCTGTCAACAAGGTTGCCGGCAACAATGGTCATGCATTCCTTTACAACTCATTGAAGAAGGGGCTTAACATTGTTCAGATGCCCGAGGATACAGAGGCTCAGATGCTGTTCCTTGAATATTATGTAGACACTGATACCACTGCAACAAGCAAACGCCTTGCCGACTATCCCGAGATTACACTGCACATTGAGGGTGGCCATGTCAACGGTTATTTCGACATAACAAAGCACGACGATGCCTACTGGCGCGAGTTGCTTGCAGCCCACAAAGCCGACAGCGTTGCAAGCTCATACACTGCAATCCAGGTTATGGGCGAGAGGGTAATGTTCCACATGTCGCGCGACAAGATCGCTGCTGTGTGCCCAAACACCATTACCGACGCAATCGGCTGGTGGGATGAACTTGTAAAGCGCCAGCACCGTCTGATGGGTGTCGACAAGTATTACGACCGTTGGAACGACGTTGTCATGGCGCGCAACGGCAACAGTGGAAGTTATATGTTTGCCACACAGGGATATACATACTATGAGGATTATACCTTGAGCGAGATTCTGCCATGGGAAGCAGTGTACAGCTCTCCAGGCCGTTTCTGGGGCCCTGCGCACGAGATCGGTCACGTGAACCAGAACACCATCAACATCGTTTCCTGCACCGAGGCCAGCAACAACCTCTTTGCTAATGTGCAGGTGCACAGCATCGGTAAATCTACCACACGTGGCGTGGGAGTCGCAACCTGCCGCGAGGATTATAGCAACAATACTCCATTCCCAGTGCGCAGTGACGTCATCGGAAAGTCCAGAATGTTCTTCCAGCTCTATCTATACTTCCATGCTGCCGGCAAGGACACTACATTCTATCCACGTTTGTTCGAGGCTTTGCGCCATGACAGATTGAACAAGGGTTATCAGGACAACAGTTGGGTGTACCACACATCGGCAGTCGAGGACCAGCTGAAGTTTGCCGAGAAGTGTTGCGAGGTCGCACAGATGGACTTGAGCGAGTTCTTTGAGGCTTGGGGTTTCTTTGTTCCTATGAACGAGACGCATATCGGTGATTATAGCAACTATATCGTAAACCTTACCGAGGAGGAGGCTGCTGCCAGCCGTGCGCGTATGCAGCAGTATGAGAAGAAGGGCGGTCACCTTATGTTCATTGAGGACCGTATCAAGCCTTCGAAGCGCGAGGACGGCGTTGCCGGCGACCGAATCGATTTCAGCGATGAGTATGCCATTGGTTCAATGGGTAGCACCGGACAGTGGGGTGATTATATCAATGAGAACGTTAAGGCCCAGGGCTACTACTATGCACGAAGCCAGAATACCATTACCATCAAGTATAGTGCCGATGCGAAGGGCGCTCTCGGTTTCAAGCTCTACAATGCCCAGACCGGCGAACTGCTCGACTTCAATAACGGCTACAGGCTAACAGTGCCTGTTGCGTATGCAAATGTTCCATTGAAGGTAGTGGCGGCACAGGCTGACGGAACAGACTATGTCGTGCCAAGCGTTGCCGACAGCGATGACGAGGAGATGCAACTCGAGGCGTTGAATGCTGTATTGTCAACTGCCAAGAATCTTGCAAGCAAAACTACGACTACCGGTAAGGAAATCGGTTACTTCTACAAGAATGCCGTCACTGCACTTAATGCCCTTTATAACGAGGCAAAGGCTGCTGCCGACAACAAGGATACAAGCAAGCATAGCTACAAGGAGTGGATTGCATTGCTTGAGGAGGAGATGGCCAGGCTGAAAAAGGATCCTTCGGCACGCGCATATCTCAAGGAACTCGATGTCTATACACTTTCCAATGCTGAAAAAAGATCGTATTATCTCTGCTACGATCTGTATGGTCTCAAGGCCAATACAACATCTGAGGTTGCCAACACAACCGACAAGAAGCGTTGGATGTTCGAGAGCACAGGCGTTTCTCACCACTATTACATAAAGAACAAGGGTGGGTTGTATATCAACGATATAGCTGAGAACGGTACATCATGTAGCGGAACCAGTCAGGAGACCGCTTTGGTATTCAAGGCTAACTATCTCGATAACGGCGCGGTATATTTTACAACACACGATGATACTGTCTATTTGACAATGGATCCCAACAGCTATACTATCATAGGTTCAACTTCGCTGTTGAATGCATCGACATGGGGAGTCCGTACCGTTGTGCAGAACAATACCGCAATCGAGGAAATTGAGTGTGAGAACGGAGAGGCGAATGGCGAAATCTATGACCTCACCGGCCGCAAGGTTGAGAACCCAACCAAGGGTATGTATATCGTCGGTGGTAAAAAGGTATTCATCAAGTAATGCATCGTAGGGGCAGGCCGGCGTGTCTGCCCGGAAAATGTGAAGGTTAAATATTAACATCAAAGGCAGCCAAATTGGCTGCCTTTGATGTTATGATGTGTTCAGGAACTTAAAGCTGAAATGTGAGAACTGAAAACTCGTTTGCGCGTGTGAGCAAGCTCCCACTCACTCGCTTGCGCGAGCTTTCCCTTTCACCTTTAATCGCACTTTGTGCGCTTGAAGCTTGGCAACGCTCGTTGTAAAAACTCAAGTAAACTTAGTTTTTACTCGCTTGCACAACCTTTCCCCTTTAACCTTTAACCTTTAACCTTACTCCTCTACAAGTTCCATCTCCTTCCAACGCTCAACAATCAGCTCGCAATCTTCGCGTGCAATCTCCTCCTCAACCTCATATTCTGCAAGCAACAGCTCTACCAGGTCATCAATGGTAAACGAAGCCTTTGCTGCAACGCTCTCCCAAAGATAAGCTGCCGTCTCGTTCAGGCTGATGATTTTGCTGTAGTCTACGTTCTCCACACCTGCGGGAACAATGATGTATTCGCCGCAAACATTCTGTATCTCAAAACCTTCCTTAATTTTCATATCTTCCGTTTATTTGTTTGTCATATTCTTCGGTAAATTGCCAGCAATATGCGGCGTAATGGCTTCAATGCACTCCATGTTGCCGAGTACCATCGCCACTTGCGGCTGTCGGTGCTCACAGTCTTGCCTTTGCGTACGAAGCCGTCGGCAACGCCAATGATCTTCTCATATGTGAACTCTTCGGTCATCTGCAGCGGGTTGCCGTCGCCACGCATGGTATATGTTCCGTTCTCAATCTTTATTACTCTGTGTAGCGCATAGATCTGTTCGCGTACCTCGGCAAGTACCACGTCGCCAATCTCGGGTTCGCGTGGCGGTGCAAGGATTACCTTGTCGCGTCCGTCTTCAAGAAATGGGCGCATGCTGAATCCGCGTACCACAAATGTCACGCTCTTTTTACCCTGTTCGCGGAACAGTCGTGTGATCTCCTGCATGAACAGGTGGTTGTTTACCCTTTTCTGTGTTATGCCGTTGTTCATAGTCCGAATGTGCTGCTTGACAATAGTGCGGCCTCCTCATCGGGGCGGCAGAATAGGGTGTGCACTGCAACGCGCTCAAGAACTTTCGTAATGGTGTTGCATATGGCAATGTGTATCTCCTTGTCGAACTTCAGTGTCGAGCACGAGCATAACATTATACCGAACGCAGTAGGGATGTTCTCCTTGCGTATCCAGTTTCTCTTGTCCTGTTCAATGGCTGCCATTCCGCCAATGGGGTAGTGCACGTTCATGTATATGGGGCGCTTGCCGCTCCATGGCGAGCCATAGACATATGGCGTGCCGTCGGGCGCAATGCGTATCACGGGGTTGTCGTCATTGATGAGTGTGCTGCCCTTTATATATTCCACCCACTTGTTGCTGTGTGTGCTCTTTCCCTGCCCGCTGGCACCAAGGAACATGTATCCCTTGCCACCATTCTCAATGGTTGCAGAGTGCATGAGCAGTGTGCCGTGTCTTGCAGTGCACATTGTGTAAATGACCATCAATGTGTTGTTGAAACCGAAAGTTACATCGCTCTCGCTTCCACGGGTGGTTATGGTAAAGTTCCTGCATTCCGCATCACTCTGCATGAATGCGCAGGGATGTCCATATTCGTTTGATGTCAGAATCTGGTATGCACCATTGTCCTGGCGGTAAACCTCGAATTTTGCGCTGGGGCATGGGAATGTGCCTACTTTGTTTCCTCGCCACGATGGCTGTATGGTGTTGTCTGCTGTTATCTCAAAAAGCAGTTCTTCAGTGCTTTCCCGTTCAAATGATGATAGGTTGGGCAGTATCGATAAAATGTCGCCATCAAGCATTGTTATGGCGAAATTATGTCCGGCAACTGTGAAATATCTCTTTTGCATACTTTTACTCTTGGCGCATTCTGATATTTGTGCGCCCTTTGCTTGTCGTTTGTCTTGCAAATTTATGAAAAACGGATTGAATATTCAATTGAATTAACAAGTTGTTTATTCTTTTGTTTTTTATTTTTTATTGCTACCTTTGCGATAAGTCGCGAGAGTATAAAATTGAAAATGTCATATACCATCAATGTGCGTGGCAGGCTGTTGCCGCTTGATAAACCGGTAGTCATGGGTATTCTGAATATTACCGATGACTCCTTTTTCGATGGGTCGAGGGTCGCCTCGCCTGTCGAGCTTGTTGACCGTGCAAAGTCCATGCTCGATGCCGGTGCGGCAATTCTTGATGTAGGCGCCTGTTCCACACGCCCGGGCGCGACACCTGTCGGGCAGGATGTGGAGTTGGCAAGGCTGCATGGTGCATTGGAACTCCTTGACAAGGAACTGCCCACAGCGGTGGTGTCGGTCGATACCTTCAGGGCAGCCGTCGTGCGTGAGTGTGCTGCGGTGCATAATGTCTCCATAATCAATGATGTGTCATGTCTCGAGTGGGATGATGATATGTTCTCGGCTGTTGTCGACTGCAAGTTGCCCTATATCCTGACCCACTCCTTGGGTCTTGCCGGCAATGCGGTGGAATATAGTGACTTTATGCCGCAGGTGTTGCAGCGTCTTGCTTCAAAGGTGTGGCAACTGCGACAGGCCGGTGTTGCCGATGTTATAGTTGATCCCGGTTTCGGCTTCGGCAAGAGCGTGGAGCAGAACTACCGTATGCTCGCGTCGCTGCGCGATTTTGAAATGCTCGGTGCACCGTTGCTCGTTGGCCTTTCCCGCAAATCAATGATAACCCGCCTGCTTGGCATTGAGCCGGGCGAGGCGCTGGCCGCAACCACGGCGTTGAACCTTGTTGCCGTGCGCAATGGTGCCAACATACTGCGTGTCCACGATGTGAAAGAGGCTGTGCAGGCAATTGAACTTGCGCAGGCCATGGATTTTGAATAAGTAATACCTTATATATATAATAGAATGTTTTTTGATTTTACCATAAAGGATATTATAGACATATTGCTCTTTGCATTGTTGCTGTACTATCTCTACAAGCTTATGAAGGATTCCGGTTCCCTCAATATCTTTGTCGGAATCATGATGTTCCTCTTTGTGTGGGTGCTGGTATCGAAGATCCTTTCAATGCGTCTGCTTGGCTCGGTCTTTGATCAGATGATGAATGTGGGTACAATCGCTCTGGTGGTGATCTTCAGGGAAGAGATCCGCAACTTCTTCAAGAGTCTGGGCTCTCGCCGCTATTTCAAGTATATGTCAACCCTCTTTTCCCGAAAGGATGAAAAGGATGTTTCCGAGGCATATGTGATGCCGGTTGTGAAGGCTTGCATGAGCATGGCGCAGCAAAAAGTGGGAGCACTCATCGTTATTGAGCAGAAAGTGTCGCTCGACGATGTCATCAAGACTGGCGAACCTATCAATTCCGATGTCAGCCAGCGTCTCATCGAAGCCATCTTCTTCAAGAATGCGCCCCTGCACGATGGTGCGATGGTCATTCGCGGTGGCCGCATAGTGGCTGCGCAATGTCTGTTGCCTGTATCGCACGACCTCAATATTCCAAAGAGACTTGGTCTGCGCCACCGTTCGGCTATGGGCGTTTCCGAGAATTCCGATGCCATTGCAATCATCGTTTCCGAGGAAACTGGCAATATTTCCATTGCCCGTAATGGAAAATTCTCGCTGAATCTCGATGCCCATAAGCTGGAACAGATTCTCTCGGCTCAGCGTTAAACGTAAAAATATAGTGAAATTTCCCCCGCTTTTTCAGGTAAAAGTGGGGGAATTCTTCTTTTTTTTAGGGGAAAGGGGGATTTTTATTGAAAAATTCACCTTTTATATTCTGTTTTTTTCGGCTCTTCAAAGCTACTTTTTCATGACTCTCGGCAATTGTTTCCAAAAACTCCTGAAAATGTCAATTTTTGCAAAAATCGCAAATCGTTGAAAATCAGTATAGGATAAAATCCCTTCAAAAAAAAGTTGATTTTTCTTGAAAAAAAAGATGGGATTTCTTTGCCAGTTCAAAAACTTGCATTACCTTTGCACTCGCTTTCGGGAAGCAACGCGGCAACGCGCTGATGAACGGACAGCAATGATAGATCCTTGACAACATTCCATTACAGACAAGCAGTACAACCTTGCTTAGTTTTCATTAAGCAAGAAAGCGTAAGGAACGAAAAACGAACCGTCAATAATTTGAAAATATTTATTCCGGCCAGTA
>JAFZFO010000030.1 GCA_017555845.1 Bacteroidaceae bacterium
GTACGAAGAACTGCATCTCCATCTGCTCGAACTCGCGCATACGGAAGATGAACTGACGTGCCACGATCTCGTTACGGAAAGCCTTACCGATCTGTGCGATACCGAAAGGAACACGCATACGACCTGTCTTCTGTACGTTGAGGTAGTTCACGAAGATACCCTGCGCAGTCTCGGGACGGAGGTAAACCTTCATTGCACCGTCGGCTGTAGAACCCATCTCGGTAGAGAACATGAGGTTGAACTGGCGAACCTCGGTCCAGTTACGTGTACCGGAGATTGGACATACGATCTCCTCGTCGAGGATGATCTGACGGAGCTCCTCAAGGTTCATATCGTTGAGAGCCTTTGCAAAACGTGCCTGCAATGCATCGCGCTTCTCCTTCTCGGCAAGAACCTTTGGATTAGTCTCCATGAAAAGCTCACGGTTGAAAGAGTCGCCGAAACGCTTTGCAGCCTTTGCAGCCTCCTTCTCCATCTTCTCCTCATACTTTGCTATCTGCTCCTCGATGAGAACATCGGCGCGATAGCGCTTCTTTGAGTCGCGGTTGTCAATGAGGGGATCATTGAACGCATCAACGTGACCCGAAGCCTTCCAGATTGTAGGATGCATGAAGATAGCAGAATCGATACCTACGATGTTGTCATGAAGCAACACCATGCTCTGCCACCAATAGGTCTTAATATTGTTCTTGAGTTCAACACCCATCTGTCCGTAGTCATACACTGCGCCCAAGCCATCATAAATGTCGCTTGAAGGGAACACGAAACCATACTCTTTGCAATGCGCAACTACTTTCTTGAAAACATCTTCCTGTGCCATAGTTTTATTTAATTTATATTATATTCTATAATTATCTCGAATTATCTCGCGAAGATAGCATTTTTTAGGGAATTAACATCCATTATATGGCGCTATAATTTCAAAATAGATCCAAATTATACTTTTTTACCATTTGCACAGGCCCAAATGCATCAAAATATAATTTTGAGGTTTACAAATTCGTTAATTTTGACTATATTCGCAAGTTAATTGATACAACATCCAAAAACACAACAAAAGCAGAGCGCTACAGCTCATTGCAAGACTATGGATTACAACGACGAATTAGATGAAAACATAAACGGTGTAAACGCCGAGGAGAACACTGCCGAGGGTGGTGGCGAGCATAGCCAGTACCACGAGGCCGAGGGCATCAGGCACAAGCTGACAGGCATGTACCGCAACTGGTTCCTTGACTATGCCTCATACGTTATCCTGGAGCGTGCCGTACCGCACATGTACGACGGTCTGAAACCGGTGCAGAGACGTATTCTGCACGCAATGCGTGAGCTCGACGACGGCCGCTACAACAAGGTGGCGAACGTGGTGGGACACACCATGCAGTACCACCCTCACGGCGATGCATCCATCGCCGGTGCACTGGTGCAGATGGGACAGAAGGACTATCTCATCGATTGTCAGGGAAACTGGGGTAACATACTCACAGGCGACTCGGCTGCCGCACCACGATACATTGAGGCACGTCTGTCACATTTTGCGCACGATGTGGTCTTCAACCCCAAGACAACAGAGTGGAAACTATCGTACGACGGCCGTAACAAGGAGCCTATCACACTGCCCGTAAAGTTCCCTTTGCTGTTGGTGCATGGCGTTGAGGGTATTGCCGTGGGTCTGTCATCAAAGATTCTGCCACACAACTTCAACGAGGTGTGTGACGCAGCGATATCATACCTCAAGAACGAGGAGTTCCAGCTGTACCCCGATTTCCAGACCGGTGGCAGCATCGACGTATCGCGCTACAACGACGGCGACCGCTCAGGCCGCGTGCGCATACGTGCAAAGATTACCAAGTCCGATGACAACAAGACACTTACAATCTCCGAGATACCATTCGGAAAGACAACACCGCTGGTAATTGAATCGATACTGAAGGCCGTAGACAACGGCAAGATCAAGATACGCAAGATCGATGACAACACATCGGACAAGGTAGAGATTCTGGTGCAGCTTGCACCGGGTGTATCAAGCGACAAGACCATCGATGCGCTTTATGCCTTTACCGACTGCGAGATAAGCATCACACCATGCTGTTGCGTAATCGACAACCACACACCGGTGTTCCTCACAGTGAGCGAGCTGCTGCGCCGCTCGGTCGACAGCACCAAGGAGTTGTTGCGCCTTGAGCTGCAGATACGCAAGGGCGAGTTGCTCGAGCAGCTGCACTTTGCATCATTGGAGAGCATCTTCATCGAGGAGCGCATATACAAGGACAAGGAGTTCGAGCAGGCGCCCGACATGGACAGCGCACTCGCACACATAGACCTGCGCCTTGAGCCATACAAGAAGGATTTCATACGCGAGATCACACGCGACGACCTGTTGCGTCTGATGGAGATAAAGATGGCACGCATCCTGCGTTTCAACAAGGAGAAGGCCGAGGAGCTCATCGCACGCCTCAAGAAGGACATTGCCGACATTGACAAGCAGTTGGGACAGATGACCGCCGTCACCATCAAGTGGTTCACAATGCTCAAGGAAAAGTACGGTGCGCGTTATCCACGCCAGACCGAGATACGCAACTTCGACACCATCGTTGCGGCAAAGGTTGTGGAAGCGAACCAGAAGCTGTACATAAACCGCGCCGAGGGCTTCATCGGCACATCGCTCAAGAAGGACGAGTTCGTAACCAACTGCTCCGACATCGACGACATCATCCTGTTCTACAAGGACGGTAAGTACAAGATTGTCAAGGTGAGCGAGAAACTATTCGTGGGCAAGAACGTGATATTCGTGGATGTGTTCAAGAAGAACGACAAGCGCACAATATACAACGTCGTGTACCGCGACGGCAAGAACGGCATACACTACATCAAGCGTTTTGCCGCAACCGGCATGACACGCGACCGCGAGTATGACCTCACACAGGGCACACCGGGCTCAAAGGTTGCATATTTCACAGCCAACCCCAACGGCGAGGCCGAGATCATCAAGGTAATGCTGCGCCCCAACCCAAGACTCAGGAACTCCATCATCGAGAAGGACTTCAGCACCATTGCCATCAAGGGCCGCCAGTCCATGGGTAACATACTTACAAAGAATGAGGTCCTGCGCATCACGCTCAAGAAGCACGGTAGCTCAACGCTTGGCGGCCGCCAGGTATGGTTCGACCGCGACATCCTGCGCATCAACTTCGACAACCATGGCGAATACCTTGGCGAGTTCCACAACGATGACAAGATACTTGCAATACGCAAGAACGGCGAGTTCGACATCATGCCTGTCGACCTGAACAACCACTTCGACGACGACCTGATGATCATTGAGAAGTTCGACCCTGCCAAGGTGTGGAGCGCTGCGCTCTACGACGCGTCGCAGCAGGGCTATCCTTACATCAAGAGGTTTACCCTGGAGGCGAACGCACGCCGTCAGAACTGCCTTGGCGACAACAAGGACAACCAGCTGATATGGTTCAGCGAGACACCGTTCCCACGCATACAGGTAATGTTCGGCGGCAACGACAACTTCCGCGAGCCGTTGGTAATTGAGGTGGATGAGTTCATTGGCGTAAAGAGCTACAAGGCACGTGGTAAGCGACTTACCACATACGAGATTGATGAGATCATTGAGCTCGAGCCGACAAAATTCCCGCCAGCGCCCGAGGTCCCCGAGGAGCCTGAAGGCGAAGAACCTGCAACAGAAACAGGCGAACAGCTCTCACTCTTTGAAAGCGACAGCGAATGAGAATATTGCGCCTCATAACAACAGCCCTTGCATTGCTGGCCATGCCGGCAATGTCAAGGGCTCAATATGTTGTAACGGACACCATAATGCCCCAGCGCATTGTGGTAAAGGGTTCACAGATTGGTGTCACGCTGCTCAACAACCTCGATACCTACCTTAGCAACTATAACCATAAGGGCATTGGGCTCAACTACAGTCACGAAACCTTCCGCGATGCACGCACTGGCAACTACCGTTGGAAATACCAGAGACTGTTCAACGCAACCGCCGGCTATGCCACACAGGGCAGGAACATGCAGTTCACAGGCCTCATAAGCCAAAGCTGGAGCGGCTACCACCCTTTCAAGATCACAAAGGGGCTGACACTGCTTGCCGGAGCACAGATACAGCTCGAAGGCGGAGCGCTCTACAACCCGTCGAACGGCAACAACCCCGCCGCCGCCAAACTGCGCACAGCGCTTGCCGCAACCGGAATGGCAATATACCATTTCCCTGTGCGCCGCAGTGAGTGGATAGCGCGCTATCAGCTGGACATTCCACTCATGGGCGCGACGTTCGCACCGGAGTTCGGGCAGAGCTACTATGAGATTTTCGGGCTCGGACATGCAAAAGGCGTGGTGGCTTTCACACACCCCGGCAATAACCCGTCGTGGCGTCACATGCTCTCGCTCGACATCCCGTTGAAGGCAAGGCAACGCAGCACCACCCTGCGTCTCTCATACATTGCCGACCTGTACCAGAGCCGCATAAACGACATCAACTGCCACATATACCGTAACACCTTTGCCATTGGTTTCGCAAGAACAATTCTCAAGGTAAAGAAAAACAACAGGCTGAACGATTACTCGCCATACTAATGACCACGATGAAAAGACTTCTTACATACCTGACCATTCCATTGGCACTGCTCACAAGCTGCATTGGCGAGGAGGAGTTTGACAACAGTTGCAACGGCAACTTCGAGGCGCTGTGGCAACTCATTGACGAGCATTACTGCTTCTTTGCCCAAGCCGAGGAGGAGTTCGGCCTCGACTGGAATGCCGTCCACGACAAATACAAGCCCATCGCCGACACCTGCCGCGATGAGCTCATACTCTTTGACATGCTTGGCAACATGCTTGGGGAGCTGCGCGACGGACACGTGAACCTCTCGTCGATGTTCGGCACAAGCTACTATTGGGACTGGCAGCTGAAAGAACCCATGAACTTCAGCGACTCCATACAACGAGGCTATCTTGGCACGGACTTCAAGATGACAAACGGCATAAAATACAATATCCTCCCCGACAGCATCGGCTATGTATATGTGGGTAGTTTCTCGGGCGGTTTCAACACAAACAACCTTTCTCTCATGCTCTACAACATGAGAGAGTGCAAGGCCATAATCCTTGACATACGAAACAATGGTGGCGGCAAGATAACAGCTGCCGAGAAACTTGCATCAATATTCATCAAAGAGCAGATACATTACGGATACATGCAACATAAGACCGGCAAGGGGCACAATGACTTTTCAGCACCCGAGCCGCTCTATCTTGAACCGAGCGAGGGAGCACGATGGCTACGCTCGGTGGTGGTACTCACCAACAGGGGAGTATACAGCGCTGCCAACCATTTTGTACTGATCATGCGCCAGTTGCCACATGTCGCCATCATAGGCGACAAGACCGGCGGTGGCAGCGGAATGCCGCTGAACAGCACCCTGCCAAACGGTTGGAACGTACGCCTCTCGGCCTGCCCCACCCTTGACCTTGATTACAGACACACCGAGTTCGGCATTGAACCACACATAAAAGTAGATATCACAAGCGAGGATTGGAACAATGGGCGCGACACAATAATAGAGAGAGCCAAAGCCCTTATTTTTGACTACTATAGCAAAAAAGAGGAGCAAGAGGGTTGATAATTCAGTTTTTTGTACTACCTTCGCAGCCGAAAGATTTAAAAAACCGTTTGAAATTTCTTTTACAGAAAATTTAGATAGTTTTTCTAACAGTCGCGCGTGTGGCGAAATTGGTAGACGCGCCAGACTTAGGATCTGGTGTTTTGCGACGTGTAGGTTCGAGTCCTATCACGCGCACGATTGGATGAAAAGAGCAGAAGTTTTTCTGCTCTTTTTTGTTTTATACCTATGTGATTGTCATACTGAGCACAGCGAAGTATCTACATCGCGCTCACTGTTACATTTTATTGGCTCGGTAGAAATTTACTGTGGATTTCGTTTTCTCTCTCCATTATATTCGACAGTTGTTCTCAACCTTAATTGTTCACTTATATTTTCTTCAAGTCTTTCTTTCCCTACTTTTCATCGCGTGAAAAGTAGCAAAAGCGCCCGCCACCGGCAAAATTAGTCACAACAGCCTTTTGCTCGCGAGTCGCAAGCGACATCCCTCGGTTGGTTGTTGTTTGCCATTAAAGGCTTTTCGTTGACATTCAGGCGCTCCGGGACTTGTGCGGTTTAGCGTTATAGATAATAAAATAACACTACCGCACTTCAAACAGGTCCTCGCTTACTCCCTGAATGTCAACGGCCTTTAACTGTAATTTTGATGGTGCCGGCTTCTCTTTGATATTACCATTGTACGCGCTAAAGTTCGCGGAGTATTTCATTGCAGAGGTAATCCCCCGCCAACGGCGGAACGGCACCGTTGAAAAATCCAATGGAGGGCCGCTTGTTTTCAGGCCGTTGTGTGAGGACTGTCTGAAGATTTGTGCGGGTATAACTTTTCTTATATAGCCGCACAAATCAAGTTCCGCAGCACCCTGAAAACAAGCGATAGCCTGTAGTGACGAGCAAGCGCCCGACTGAGGGCTCGCAGTATGCGGCGTGAACAAAGGGCGCTTGTGAAGATTTTTCCCGTGTGCCGAGTTTTTTGTTACTTTTTGACACCAAAAAGTAAAGATGGCAAGAGTGTAAAAAGAATGTAAGACAATAGATCAAGGGGAAAATCTGCTGCCTAAATTCAAGATTTACCCACGCCTTTTTGCTGATGAGCCATAAATTTAGGTAATAATATAAATATCTAATAAAGATAAAACGTCACAAAAAAGTATCAATACGACCATTTTAGGTTGTACTGATACTTTTTATTTTGAAACAATTTTTACCGACAAAACCGGTTCAAATCCCCATCCACTCCATCACTTTAAGGAACTCCATTTCAAAGTTTGGAGTGAGTACTCCATACCCCATTGCGGCCTTGATTTCATCGATTGTCCAGAAGCGGCCGCCGTCTAGTTCCTCGCTTGGTGCGACAGCACCATCATACACCGCGCAATATACATAGACAAGTTCCTTTTCACGTTCACTCTCAAAGAGATAGCTACGCAAGAAACGCGGTTCGCAATCGGCTATTCCAAGTTCTTCCACGACCTCTCTTTTTAGGGCAGCAGACACGTCCTCGCCATAGTCTATATGGCCGCCGACAGCGGTATCCCACTTGCCGGGCTGTATGGTTTTCCACAGTGGGCGGTGCTGCAGGTAAAGACGGCCTGCGGAGTCAAACAGGTGCAGATGCACCACCGGGTGCAACAGCTTTGCACCATCATGGCACTCGCCACGGGTGGCGCTTCCTATAACTTCGCCTGCTTCATTGACAATGGGCAGCAGCTCTGAATTGTTGTCTTTTTTCATAACATCGGTTTTTGCAAAAATAGGCAAAAATTCATTCGTACATAGTGGATGATGTGCATTTTTACTTCGAAGTGGATACTTTGATTGAAACATTTTTTCACTTTTTGTCGCATTTTTTTCGATAAACGTGAAAATTAGTTTCAGAAAAACATTAATTTTACACATTCAATAGTAACTACAACCTATAACACAATAACGTATGAGAGCAAAATCTACGATAATCAGGTTATTATGCCTCTTATTGTGCCTTATCTGCAGCATGGAGACCTATGCCCAGGCCGGACGTACAATTACAGGTACCGTTGTCGATGAACTTGAGATGCCGTTACCGGGTGCCAATGTCGTTTTGATGAAGGACAAGAAGATGGTAAAGGGCGCGAGCACCGGCATTGATGGCGAGTTCAAGATTGACTTGGTGTTCAGCGAGAGCGAGAAACTGACGCTGGTGTTCAGCTATATGGGCTCAAAGACCCAGACAATAAAACTGACCGAGCAGAATATCCGCAAGCCATTCAACATACAGCTGATGCCCGATGATGAGATGCTTGAGGAGGTTACCATCGTAGAGGACGGTTATGCACGACTGCCACGTAAGGACATGGTCGGTGCATTTACCACTGTAAAGGCCGACGACATCATGATGCCTGCATACCAGAGCATTGACCAGATGTTGCAGGGTAAGGTTGCCGGTATGTCGGTTGTGAACACATCGGCACGTGTTGGTTCATCGCCTAAGATTACCATCCGCGGTACATCGACAATCCTTGGCAACACCAGCCCACTGTGGGTTGTTGACGGTGTGATACAGGAAGACCCATTGTCAATTGACATCAGCGCGGCGCTGACATCGGACATGAAGGAGCTCATCGGCAACCAGATCTCGTGGTTGAACCCACAGGATATTGACAACATCACTGTATTGAAGGATGCCTCGGCAACAGCCATCTATGGTTCAAAGGCTTCGAACGGTGTGATTGTGATTACCACAAAGAAGGGTACTCCGGGACGCATAAGCGTGAACTACAATACTAACGTATCGGTAAGGGAACGCCCAACATACGAGATGTATGACTTCATGAACTCACAGGAGCGCATCCTGTTCAGCAAGGAGGCTTATGAGGCCGGCGTGCGCTACCAGCAGGAGCCACTGCCACAGGTATACACCTATGAGGGACTGATGGCGATGTTCAACAAGCGCATGATTACCGAGGAGCAGTTCGCATACTACATGCAGCGCCTTGAGACAGTGAACACCGACTGGTTCGACCTGCTCACACGCAACGCTGTGAGCAACAACCACAATCTGAGCGTATCGGGCGGTACTGACAAGTACACCTACAACGCTTCATTGGGTTACCAGGTAAACAACGGTTACGAGGTGGGCAACCAGAACGACCAGATTACAACACGTTTGAGCATCAACAGCAATGTGAACGAGCGACTGAGCATCAGCGCACAGCTCAACGGTAGCATCAGAAACTCTGATGGTTACGGTGCGGGAGTGAATCCATACACATATGCCATGAATACAAGCCGTGCAATCCCCGCATTCGAGGAGGACGGTTCACGTGCATACTATTCGAAATATTACACCTACCAGTACAATACACAGCTTGGCGGTCACAACCAGTACTCGACCAACATCTTCAACGAGATGGAGAACAGCTACTCGCAGAATACCGGTACGGCTTTCAACGCATCGGTAAACGCCAACTACAAGATCCTTAGCTGGCTCACATACCAGGGAACAGCGAGCATGTCCTTGAACAACAATGCCAGCGAGAGCTATGCCGGCGAAAAGACCTCGCAGGTTGAGCAGTTGTACCGCGGTTTCCCATACGGCACAGAGAAGGCCGGTTCGGACAAGTACAATGCGGCACTGATGCCATACGGTGGTGTATTGCAGCAGGCCAATTCACAGACAGTGTCGTACAGCACATCGCACCGCCTTGCATTCTCAAAGGAGTTCAACGAAAGCCACCGCCTCAATGCAATGCTTGGTGTGGAGATACGCTCGAGCAAGGGTAGCAGCGAGGGCAACACCGTATGGGGTTATGTACCCGAGCGCGGCGAGATTGTGGTATCGCCCACACTGCCCGAGAACTTCAAGCCCATAGGCAGTGATGTTTCAATAGGTTGGGGTGCTCTCTCGCAGCTGTACAACGGCGGTTGGAGCAAGACATCGACACTTACCAACTATGTATCGTACTATGCGACTTTGGCCTACTCGCTGAAGAACCGCTATGTTTTCAACATGAACGTACGTTCCGACGCTTCGAACCGTTTTGGACAGGACGTGAACAAGCAGTTCGACCCCACATGGTCGTTCGGTGCATCGTGGAAGTTGGCACAGGAGCCATTCATGATGGAGAACCTGCCATGGCTCGACCAGTTCAACATCCGTGCGACATACGGTATACAGGGTAATGTAGTCAACTCATTGAGCCCCGAGATGATTGTACGCTACCAGGGCTTGCACAGCAGCTACAACGAGTATTACCTTACCATTTCGAGCCTCCCCAACAACCAGTTGAAGTGGGAGCGCACAAAGTCGGCCAACCTTGGTCTTGACGTTGCGCTGTTTGGCATAACAATGAACTTCGAGTACTACAACCGCCGCTCGAATGCCATCATCCGCCAGGATATCGCACAGGAGTATGGTATGTCGTCAATGCCGCTGAATGGTGGTATGATTACCAACCAGGGTGTAGAGTTCACACTCAACTACACTCCAATACGCAACAACAACTTTGCATGGACAGTGGGTATGAACGCCGGCAAGAACTGGAACCGCTCGGAGACCGACGACCGCACAGCGAAGGCCGATGAGCTGACACACTATGACTTCCTCTCGGGCAACAGCAGCCGCCCATTGAAGCAGGGTTACCCGCTGTCGGCATTCTGGTCGTACCAGTTCACAGGCCTCAACGGCACAAACGGTTACCCCACATTCATGTACGCATCATACGATGACATAGGCGGCGACGGCAGCGTTGACCCTACGACATTCCTCGTATACTCGGGACAGAGCGAGCCTGACTTCTCGGGTGGTTTCAACAGCAGAATACGTTGGAAGGATTTCAACTTCGGCATTGACTTTGCGGCATCATTGGGTGCAAGCAAGCGCCTGCCCAACCCTTACCAGACATTCACATACGGCAAGATGCCCGACATCTACAGCAACCTGTCGAAGGAGCTCAACGACCGTTGGAAACAGCCTGGCGATGAGTTGCACACAAACATCCCTGCGCTCTACACATCGGTACGCGACCTCTACAACCTGAACATCCCCAACGGACAGTATGACAATATCTACTCTATGTGGGCACAGTCGGACGTAAGGGTTGCCAGTGCTTCGTTCCTGCGTTGTACACAGATTTCGCTCTCATACAACGTGCCACGCAAGATTTGCCAGAAGGCAGGCCTTTCACGCATATCGGTAAGCGCAAACGTGAACAACCTGTTTGTGATTGCAAGCAAGGACTGGAAGGGATATGACCCAGAGCTCGGCTACAGCATACAGCCCAGAGTTTACTCAATTGGACTTGGTATAGGACTATAAGAATTTGAAACTATGAGAAAGTTTATCAACATATTTGCAACTGCAGTTGCACTACTGTCGGCAACATCATGCGGCGATTTCCTTGAGCCCAACTCGACAAGTGAGTTCGTTCCCAAGGATGCCGTTTCACTCAACGAGCTGCTGCTTGGCGAGGCCTATCAGCGTAACGACATGACCGGATTCAGTGTTTTCCTTGGCTTGCTCGATGATGACATTGAGGCTGCGCCATACCAGATACCTACTGACGGTTTTGAGGCCGAGAAATACCTGGCGGCATTCACTTGGCAGCCCGATATGTTCAAGATGATGGAAAAGGCAGCTGCCGGACACACCAACATCTACCAGTCGTATTACGAGGTAATTTTGGGTGCGAATGCTGTAATTGACTACCTGCCTAACGTGACCGATACCGAGGACAACATAAACAAGGTTAAGGCACAAGCATACGCTCTGCGCGGTTTCTACTATTTCAACCTTGTGAACATCTTTGGAGCACCATACAACAGCAGTGATACCACTGCGCTGGGCGTTCCCCTCAAGTTGCAGAGTGGTATTGAGCCAAGCGACGACTACCTGAAGAGAAAGACGGTTGTCGAGGTATATGCACAGATTCTGAGCGACCTGCACACTGCCGAGGCGACATATCTTGAGCTGCCCGAGAGTGAACAGTGGAGCGACAACTTCCGTACAAGCCTTCCAATGGTGCAGCTGATGCTCTCGCGTACCTATCTATATATGGAAAAGTGGGAAGAGGCTGCACGATATGCAAAGATGGTGATGGATGACAAGCGTTTCAAGCTCGTTGACCTGAACACCGTACCTCTTGAAGAGATGAACAGCGATGGCAAAT
Source organism: Bacteroidaceae bacterium (assembly GCA_017555845.1). Taxonomy (GTDB): domain Bacteria; phylum Bacteroidota; class Bacteroidia; order Bacteroidales; family Bacteroidaceae; genus HGM04593. The sequence continues at coordinate 11,789 of JAFZFO010000030.1, forward strand.
ATGTGAGGACATACCTGAACATGCCCACATACAAGTGCAGCGAGACCATATGGCCATATGGCAACGTTACCGACATGTTCAAGTGGACATACGACTATGCAAACACCACCAGTTCAATTTCGGGACAGAAGATGCATGCCTATTTCCAGGCATCGCAGAGCCTGCTCGAGAGCTATCTTGAATGGGACTTGCGCCTGATGCACTATATTGTACAGGCACCTGACGGACTGGGCGGCGAGATGACAATGCCATTCGGCAAGGTAAACATTGGTACAACATACTACTTGCCGGTTACAGCAACAGGCACATTCGGACGTTGTCTGCGCCTCTCCGAGGCCTACCTGAACTATGCCGAGGCTATGGCAATGTTGGGTGGCAGTGGAGATGATGAGGCTACAGCCGCACTCAACACACTGCTTGAGAACCGCTTTGACCCCGAGGATTTTGAGGAGGTGGAGTTTGACAGCAATGCCGAGCTGGTACAGTTCGTGCGTGACGAGCGCCGCCGCGAGCTCTGCTACGAGGGACACCGTTGGTTCGACCTTCGCCGTTGGGGAATGCCTGCCATTACCCACACTTGGCACGACAGCGAGTCTCAGAGCAGCGACTACACGTTGCAGGAGGGCGACCTGCTCTACACTATCCCCATCCCCGATGAGGCAATACAGAGCAATGCCAGCCTTGTACAGAATGAGTTGCCAGGCAAAAGAACAGCACAATAAGATTGTCGCACATCAACATCTATATTATGAAGAAGTATCTATTGACAATTACAATATTGTTGGCAGGAGCTGCACTGTTCAGTTCATGCAACGAGGATGAGGAGATTATCCCCACAGGCGACTACTCCCCTATCCGCGGCGGTTTCCCACAGGGAACAACCAGTTACGACTCGCTCATCTATGATATCAAGCAGGAGTATGGTGTATACCTTCTCTACAAGGATATTACCGAGGAGGACCTTAACCGCGACTGGGTTTCTGTGGGCACAGGCGACATATATGTAGGTGGCTACGAGGATGAGAGGAACGACCGCTCATGGAACTTGCCCCAGGAGCACTTGCCATTCTATGTAGACTATTTCTACAATTACATTTTCCCGAATATCAGCCGTGAGTTCGCATACTCATCCTTCCCTGTAAAGATATATATGATCCACAACCTGCGCACCGAGCCACGTGACTTTGGCGAGGACAGCGGCGAGAACGTGGGCGGCACGACACTCGACCCATACAAGACCATCAAGTTGGGCAACTTCGACAACTGGGCAATAAGTTTCAAGGATGAGATTATCAATGGCAGCGACACCGACTATGCACTGAAGCAGTTGCGCTGTGTCTTCATGATTGAGGCCATAAAGAACGCCATGAGCAAGGGAGAGATTTCCTCGCCCGAAGAGTTCTGGAGCGGATTTGACTTCAGCACAGACAAGAAGATGGACCACAAGGACCCCTCAAAAGAGAACTACAAGTACAAACTCGGTTTCATAGACGTACCGAACGACAATTTCGGAACAGGCCAGTTGAAGCAGTTGTGGCGACCAATGGAAACTGTTGTAAGCTGCTACTATTGGGAGAAGGGCAAGTATGAGCAGTATGACCTTTTCAAGGCATACGTAAAGAATGCCATGTGGCTCACACCCGAGGAGTTCGAGGCACGCTATCCCAAAGCCCTCTACCCCATGCTCAACGAGAAGTATGAGATTACTGTGAAGCACATGAAGGAGCAGTACGGCATTGACTTGCAGGGTATTGCCTATGGCATAAAAAAATGAGAACAAAGAATATCATGAAATACAGAATACTCTATTTTGCCGTGGCGCTGCTGGCTTCATTTGCAGTGGCATGCGGCAACCCCGCAAACGAAAAAGTGACCGAACAGGAGATTGCCTTGCTTGATTCTCTTTGGAAACGACAGTTCAACGATGCCGCAAGCATCATTGCATTGCATGACTCAATAAAGCAGACGACTGCCGAAAAGAGCAGAGGCATGCACACCCTTAACCAGTGCCATTATGTATGGCACAGTGGCGAGTACATGTTCAGCTGCCGTGGCAAGAACGAGGATATATACGAACTCCCCAAACAAAGCACAGAACTCTCATTTGACAATGAGGTGGTAGCACAGTTTGCACTGACAAAGAAGATAGGCCGTTTTGCCGACCACTACTTCACACTACAGGCAATGAAAGAGGGCGACAGTTTCAACGACTCACGCGACGGAGTGACAGCCACGGTGTTCTACCCCATCAGGGCACTCAACGACAACGATTACGAAAAGTTGCAAGCAGTCTTCACAAGCAAGAACAGCGCACTGCACAACGAATATCTTGAGAGACTGAAATTCCCTTTGCAGAACAGCGGATGCACACAGGGACTCAAGAGTATTCAGCCACTTATTGAAGCTAATGTCGCAGAGAGCCCGTTGAAGGCCGAGGTGCTTGCAATATATGAGTTGTTCACACGAATAATGCCCGGCAACCAGGCACCGATTTCGGTGCTCAAGGATGCCGAGGGTAATGAGCACACATTCGAGGAGTTCAGGGGAAAGGTACTTGTAATTGATGTATGGGCGACATGGTGCCACAGCTGCCTGACCAACATGCACAAGTTTACAGGCATGAAGTACTGGTTCAGAAAGGAGAGCGACGTGTGCTTCATAACAGTGTCAATTGACCGCAGTGAGGACAAAGAGCAGTGGCTGGAGGCTATCGCCAAGAACAACATGCAGGGAATGCTCAACCTGTTCCCCGATTGCGAGGCGCAGTCGCAGTTCGAGAGCGATTTCCAGATATCGGGCGTGCCACGCTATATCATCATAGGCAAGAAAGGCGAAATTGTTTCGGCTCACGCACCATCTCCGGGTCCCGAAATGGCATCAATGATTGAGAAGGCACGCTTTGCAGAGTTCTACACCGGCCCGGGAACGGATTTCTTGGACATAACACTTGATGAAGCCATTGCAAAGGCAAGCGCAGAGAACAAGCATATATTCATTGAGTGCCATACCGACGGATGCGTACCTTGCAAGATGATGAAGGACAAGGTCTTTGCACACGACAAGTGCGCCGAATACCTTAACAGGGAGTTCGTGTCACTGAGCGTTGATGATGAAAACGGCTGCGGACCACAGATAATGGAGATGTATGATGTGCAGATGTTCCCCACATACATTATCCTGGCTCCTGATGGCGAATTGAAAGGTATGCTGATGGCTACAGAACATGAGATTGATGCCTTCATTGAAAAGGTTGAAGAGATCAAGAACAGAAAGTGAACATAAAATAGAAGATATTGCATCGGCGGGTTGGCATTTACCAACCCGCCGATGCAATATTTAACACAAGGCATACCGCATATCTATCAATAATTTACTAACTTTGCAGCCGAAAATAAATTGACAAAAAACATTATCGATATATGAAGAAATTTCTACTTTCACTTTTCACAATTTTCTGCGTACTGGCAACAGCCAACGCCGAGACCTACACACACACATTTTCAAAAGGCGAACTCACAACCACCGGTGGCACATTGACACTCAGCGACATCGAGTGGAACGCATCGACTGCAACAGCCATTGAATGGAATGCAACCAAAGGTATACAGATTGGCAGCAAGAGCAACCTGAATCCATCATACACACTGAGTACAACAGGCTTTGCTGGCGCCACTATCAGAAGCATAACCGTGAACAGCAGCATTGCTGCCAGTGGCGATGCAACGATGACCATGACAGCAGGCAGCCAGACATCGGAAAGCTACAAACTCACGACATCGGATGCTGCATACACTTTTGACTGCGATGACACAACCGGCGAAATCAAAATCAGTTGGACTGCCACACAGCGCGCATATTACATAAAGTCAATCACAATCGACTACACACCGGATGCAAGTACAGTGGTAATCCCAACACCGGAGTTCAAGACACCGGCAGTCGTATATGCCGACAAGGTTGAGAAGGTTACAGTTGAGACTGCTGACCAGGATGCAATCATCTACTATACCACCGACGGCACAGACCCTGTATATGAGGATTGGGTAAACGAGACAGGTACAACAAAGAGCAGCAAGTACTATGTAATGTACTTTGACCTTACAGCAACAACAACCATCAAGGCTATGGCCGTAAGAACCGATGGCGATGCCGTATTCAAGAGCGCGATTGCCGAGCAGACATACATCGTTTCACGCACAATGCCATACCTCCCTGCAAGCGAGATAACATCGGGCAAGAAGTATGCTATGGTTGCAGCCGACAGCGCGGCAACATATTACTATGGCAACGAGGCGCAGGGTGTGCTGCCATCAAAGACAGCCACAGATGTTAACGGCAAATACACCAACACTGTTGAGTGCGCCGGTTTCACATTCACAGCCAAAAACGGTGGTTACATCATACAGGATGAGCTGGGACGCTACATAAGCCCTGCCGACAATGGTTTCGGTTTTGCAACCGAGGCAGTGTGGAGCGTGACAACCGACAACAACGGCAATGCCACAATCACTTGCAACGGCAAGACAATCTACTACTCTACAGCCGATGCGACATTCGGTTGCCATGCAACAGCTACAGCGGAGCATGTATTGCCAAAATTGATGATGCAGCGCGAATATCCCGAGTACACAGTAACTCCGGTGACCGGCAGCACAATGACAAAGCTTGAGACAATTACAGTTAAGTGCGAAGAGGGAATAAAGGCAACAAATGACCTGAATATCAAGGTCGATGGTTTCAAGACAGTATTCACAGTGAGCCAACCAGACAACAACACACTCTTGTTCACAGCCAATGAGCCAATTGTTTCACACAACAACTATGACATAAGCATCAATATCACTGCAGGCGACATCATCCTGAACCCAAATGCAATGGAGATGTCATTGCCTGTACCTGTAAAATATGGCGTACGCACCATTGCCAAGTACACTATTACCGGCGATGCAGAGGCAGCCGTCATCGAGGAGGTTACACCTGCCAACGGAGCTACTGTTGAAGAGTTGTCGTACTTTGTATTCACATTCAGCTACTATGCAAGCCACACCGACAATACCGAGATTTCGCCAAAGCTTCATCTCGAGGGCAGCGAGGAGCTCATTGCTCTTGAGAAATCAGTACAGAAAGCCGACGGCACATACATTAGCATGCAGCAGGCAGCTTTGAAAACCGTTGAGCCTGTGACAGCAAACGGCACATATATCCTTGAGATTCCGACAGGCTACTTCTGCGACGGTAACGGCAAGGAGATCGAGGGCATCACACTCAAGTACGTTGTAAAGAATAACACTGCAATTGAGGACATTACTACAGACAATGAGAACGGTTGGGTTGTCTACAGCACAAGCGGTATCAAGGTTCTCGAGACCGAGGATGCAGGCAAAGTGAAGGCATTGCCAAGCGGCATTTACATTGTAAACGGCATCAAGGCGGTTATCAAGTAATTGACACACATAACCGATGAATGAAGGATGCCATGGCATCCTTCATTCATTTTATTGGACAGAAAGGAAAAACATACTGATGACAAGAAGATTCAAAAGGACTGTATCGACAGCAATATTTACATTCATCGCTTTGGCTCACTGCCTTATAAGTTGTGGAGGAGCGAAAACGGAGAATGAACCCCAGATAGATGAAGTGGCACCCGTTGAGGAGGAGAAGGTAGTTGTAATGAAATATGACCTGCCTATTGAGGAGTTTGACGTAACCTATGATACCATAAAGCCAAAGCAGACAATTGCCGACCTGCTCTATGGTCTTGGATTCAACGCAAACCAGATACACAAACTCACACAATGCCCCGACAGCATCTTCAACGTGCGCAAGATACGCCCCGGACAGGCGTGTGCCTTGCTATGCGACAAGGACAGTGCAGCGACTCCACGATATTTCATATATGAGGAGAGCCCAAAGTCATACATAACATTTGACATAGCGAATGACTACAAGGCCGAGCGCAAGCGCAAACCCGTAGAGTGGCGCGAGAGCGAGGTGGCGGGAACCGTAAGGTCATCGCTTTGGTTTGCAATGGAGGAGAACAATGCATCGCCGCTGATAGCTGTGGAGATGTCGCACATCTTCGGCTGGTCGGTCGACTTTTTCGGCATTCAGAAGGGCGATGAGTTCCGCGTGATATATGCACAGGAATATGTCGAGGATACACCGCTCAACAACTACCGCATATTGGCGGCGTCGTTCAAGGCTTCGGGCAACCTGGTATATGCCATACCATTCACACAGGCTGGCGAGGAGCTTTTCTACAACAGCGACGGCAACAGCCTTGAAGGCGCGTTCCTGAAAGCACCGCTCGACTACTACCGCATCTCTTCAAAGTTCTCGAACAGCCGTTATCACCCGGTACTGAAGCGTACACGTGCACACCATGGTGTTGATTATGCGGCGCCAAAGGGTACTCCGGTCTATGCCATAGGCAGCGGAAAAGTCGTAAAGAAGGCCTATCAGGCAAATGGTGCAGGATATTACCTGAAGATACGTCACAACGCAACATACACCACAAGCTATATGCACCTCTCGGACTATGCAAAGGGATTGAAAGAGGGCGATTATGTGAAGCAGAAACAGGTTATCGGTTACGTGGGTTCAACAGGCCTGTCAACAGGCCCACACCTTGATTTCCGTGTATACGAGAACGGCAAGCCCATCAACCCGCTGACAATAAAATCACAGCCCAAGATGCCTATCAGCGCAGAGAACAAGGATAGCTTTGCTGTTGTCCGCGACTCGCTTGTGAATCGCCTTACAGGCATACCAATGGCAACAACAATTGCAAGTAACGACTCCATCAACTGATGCGGACCGACTGTTAACATTATATAACGTGACAGGCAACAGCTCCAAATAGTCAAAATAATTACTATTTTTGCATCGGTACTGCCATTTGATTGGTACGATGCAAAAGATTACTGCAATGAGAAACAGAGATTTTAAAGTCAGCATATTGGTATCTACATACAACTGGCCGGAGGCTCTTGAGCTATCCATAAAGAGTATGTGGAGACAGACCGTACTTCCCAATGAGATTGTCATTGCCGATGACGGTTCCGATGAAAAGACAAAGGAACTGATAACACGCCTGCAAAAGGAGAGTTGCGTTCCCATAGTGCATGTGTGGCACCCCGATGAGGGATTCCGCAGAACAGAGATCCTGAACAAGGCCATTGCAAAGGCAAAAGGCGACTACATTCTGCAGGTCGACGGAGATGTGATACTTGCGCGTCACTTTGTAAGCGACCACATAGAGCTTGCCGAGAAGAACCACTTTGTCTGTGGCAGCCGCGTAAAGCTGCAAGAGCCAATTACCAGAAAGATTTTTGCCAGCGGAAAGTTTCCACCCCACTTTTGGGAGATGCCTTTAGGTTTCATGGCAAACAGTTTCCGTTCACGCCTGCTACGCCGCTACATGGCAAAGCGATATGCACGTGAGATAGACCATCTGCGAGGCTGCAACATGGCTTTCTGGAAAGAGGATGTGATAAAGGTCAATGGCTACAACGAGGACTTGCAGCAGTGGGGGCACGAAGACGGGGAATTTGCCTACCGCCTGCACTTTGCAGGAGTAGAAAAAAAGGCTCTCAAAGGGGGAGGATGCGTTTATCATCTGTACCACCCCGAGGTGTCAAAGAGCAATGAAGGCCGCCACCTCGAAGAGTTGGAGAAGGTAAAGAGCGGAAAGCTCAACCGTTGCAACAACGGAATTGACAAATATCTGTAATTATAAAATGAGCCTCAAAGCATAGACTTTGAGGCTCATTTTTAACTATTGGCTTCAGCACCATACAATAAATGCCAAGGCTGCTATACTTATCAGAATCCATAATATGACGCCTTGCAACAACGGTTTCACACCCACTTGTCTTATAACCCCTGGCGACAGGGATGCACCAATGAAAAACATTGTCAATGTAAGGCATTTACGGGCAATCCCGTTTACTGTTGCGCCCACCTGCGGAACGCTGTCAAGCAGATAGGTATTCAACAACATTGCAACAACGAACCACAGGATAAACCATGGAATCCTGATTTTATTCCCTTTAGTCTTGAACAGCACGCATGTAACCAAGGCTACTGGAATTATCCACAAAGCACGTGTAAGTTTTATGGTTGTTGCAACTTCCAGGGCGGCCTCGCTATAGGCTGCACCGGCACCCACGACAGAACTTGTATCGTGTATGGCAATGGCAGCCCAAGTGCCGAACTGCACATCATCCAATCCCAGGAGCCTGCCTATTGGAGGAAATATGAAAAGTGCTATTGCATTAAGTATGAATACGATGCCCAACGCGACAGACATTTCGCTATCCTTCGCCTTTATTACAGGCCCCACAGCTGCTATTGCACTTCCACCGCAGATGGCAGTACCCGAACTTATGAGATAAGATGTATTCTTGTCGACCTTCAACAATACACGACCTACAAGCCATCCCAGCAGCAATGTTCCAAAAACTGAAATTATAGTAAACATCATTCCCTCTTTACCCGAGGCCAATGATGCTTCTACATTCATACCAAATCCAAGACCAACGACAGAGTACTGCAACAGCATCTTTGACATCTTCTTGTTGAAAGCGGGATATGGCTGACCGCACACCAAAGCAAATGACAGACCAAGAAACAGCACAACCGGAGGTGTTGCCCACGAACCAAGAAACACGACACTTGGGATATATGTTGCGATCAAAGCCACAGCTATCACAGCAAGCAGTGTCACATATACTGTGCCCGAATATCTTTTCATAATCTTATTTTTTCTTTTTGGGATTGGCTGGAAACCATCCCTTCTCTACCCTCTTCTTTTGCTGGAACACCTCACCAATGCTCCAAAACGAAGAGAATGCTACAACACCAAGAATTATCGACAGCACCAGGCTTTCTACCAACAACGAAAAGACACCGGCAACTATCCCCAGGAAAAGAAACAGCCACCAACTCCTTACACCAATGTAATATTCCGCCTTTATCACCAATGGATGGAATAATCCAATTATAAGGAAGGTGACCACCCCTATAATTACTCCCAAGAAATTCAACTCCATACAATGAACATTTATTCTATAAAAATACAATCAGAGCCCGGTTATCACCAGGCTCTGATTGTATATAATTGCAATTACCACTTCACAAATCTGTGAGTGCGCACAGCGTCCTTCTCCTTGATGACAAGGATATATGCGCCCTGTGGCTGACCGGCAAGTGACACAGTAGCCGCAGCGCCGTCATAGACAGCATTGCCTACCGACATCCCACCAAGGTTGTAGACTGCCACATCCGCTCCGGCACCATTGCATATAACGGTCTCGGTAGCCTTGTCATACTCGACCTTGCAGCCATTCACGCCAACCTTGTCAATAGCGGTCTCGGCACCATTTATTGTGCTCACGCGCAGTGTGTGGGTAAACTTCTGATAAGAAGGACAGTGATACTGGCTCTCTGTGCCCGGTCCGCAGCTTCCGTTACCCAAACCACGCTGCATATAGTCGAATGTAGCATACACAACATCGTCCTTCTTCAAATCCCATGGGTGAAGTTCTGGAGTGAGATACTGGCGCTGGTCGTAGTGCGAGAGTGAGAATGACACCTGTCCGTCGGTCTCAATCTTTATTGTATTGCCATTCTGTGGATTCCACATTGTGAGGTCACGCAACGCAAGGCGGTTTCCGTGAGACTGTGGATGAGCATACATCTCGAACATATCGTCTACAGTAGTTGTGTAACGGCCAAGGAAAGAGCCTGTCTGACGGTCGATATAATTCTCCCAAGGTCCCTTGGCATAATACTCGACATTCTCGAAGCCGGCAGGGAACAGCATATCAATACCAATGCGGCGCAAGCCCGAAGCCTGTGTGTTATACTCGACCTTCATATCCACCACTCCGCTTGAATATACAGAGTAGGTAATTACATATGAACACTTGCTGTGCTTTACGTTTACTGTAATGTTGCAGGTCTTGCCATCGCCCGAGCGTGCACTGCTTACTGTTGCCGAATTGATTGATGCATCATAGTCGCCAAAGGCATGGTTACCATATGGGCTCTCGTTCTCAATCCAGCGGATATTGCTGTAGATAGGGAACTTGCCAGGCTCGACAACCTGCACGCCATTGGCAATCCACTCGGTAATGAAGCCCTGGGCATCGACCTTGAAGCTGATTTTGCTGTTCGATACAGAGACTCCGTTACTCTTGTCAACAGTGAGTGTCTCATCACCCTGTGCAACACTCTTCAATGCACCGCGCTCCTGCAATACAAACTGCTCGCTTGCCATTGGATAACCGGACTCGCACCAATCCTCGGCATCCTTTTTGAGCAACTCTACGTTAAGGAGATACTCCTTGCCCTGCTCCATTGTTGCTGCAAAAGACAATGACATAGAGGCTGTAGCACCCGGCGCAGCCGATGGCGCAGCTACACTCTTATGTTCAACGACATTACCGTCGCAAAGCAGTGAATAGCGCAATGTAAAGTTGTCGAGGTTTATGAAGTTATGTTTGTTCTTTATCTGGAGCGTTCCATTGCTATAAGTGAACTTAGCATTCTGGTACACCTTCTTTACCTCGGTGAGCTTTGCGGTCCATGCACGGTCGGCAGTGATGACACCGTTGTTGCAGAAGTTACCTTGGTGAGGACCGGGATAGTCGTAACCTGTGGTATAGTGTGGGAAACCATTCTTTTCAAGTTTGCCGTTCTTTATAGCCTGTGGATCATAGATAGACTGGTCGACCCAATCCCAGATACAGCCACCGATACCGTACTTGCTGCCCTCGATTATATCCCAGTAATCCTGCAGATTACCGACGGCATTACCCATTGCGTGGGCATACTCGCAAAGGAAGAAAGGCTCACCGCCAATACTGTTGTTGCAGTGGTTACGAGTGTAGGCCAAGTCGGGGTACATCTTTGAATCCATATCGGTATTGTTCGCCGAATTTACATTCGAGTAACCCTCGTAGTGTACAGGACGTGAATCGAGAGCCTTGGTTGCAGCGTATGTGGCATCGAAGTTAACACCGATACCCGACTCGTTACCGAGTGACCAGAACACCACTGAAGGGTGATTGCGGTCGCGTATCACCATGCGCACTGTGCGGTCGACATACTGTGCCTGCCATGAAGGATCGCTTGAAATGCTGTTATCCTTCTTGTCGCTCCAGCTCTTGTGGCACTCCACATCGGCCTCATCCATAACATAAAGACCATAGTAGTCGAACATCGCATACATCTTGGCAGCACGTGGATAGTGGCTTGTACGCACAAGGTTCACGTTGGCCTGCTTCATCAGTTCAATATCCTTGAGCATTGTGGCAATGTCCATTGTACGGCCATAAACAGGGTGTGTATCCTGCGTGTTCACACCCTTGAAATAGACGCGCTGACCGTTGATGAGCACAACGCCGTTCTTTATCTCAATGTGACGGAAACCATACTTTGTAGAGAATACCATCTCCTCGTTGCCGGCAGCATCCTTCTGACGTACAATGACAGTATAGAGGTTTGGAGTCTCGCATGTCCAGGGCTGCAAGCCTGCAAGGCCTTCAAACACGATATTGTAGTTCGCAGTCTTCATACCCTCGGCAAGTTCAACGTCCATGTTCTTTGACGCAACAAGCGAGCCGTCAGGGGCTATCAGTTCGGCCTCTATAGCCTTGCTTGCAGCCTCACCTCCACGGTTGTCAACCTCCACGGCAACCTTCATGTTTCCACCATCGAATGCAGAATTCAGTTCGGCAGTGATATAATGGTCGCGCACGAAAGTCTTTGGAGTCGCATAGAGATATACATCGCGGTGCATACCACTCATGTGGAACATATCCTGACCCTCGAGGTACGATGCATCGCTCCAACGGAACACCTGAACGCAGATGTTGTTCTCGCCGGTGCGTACATGGGCGCTCAAATCAAATTCGTGGTCATTGTTACCACCCTGGGTGTAACCTACATATTCGCCGTTCACCCACACGAAAGCAGCACTGTAAAGGCCATCGAAGTGCAGGAATACATTCTTCGCATCCCAACCTTGAGGCAAGGTAAATGTGCGGCGATATGAGCCTACAGGATTGTCACCAACACCATCGACCTTGTTCTTGATATAAGGAGGATTATTGAGGAACGCATACTCTACGTTAACATAGAGCGGAAGGTCATAGCCCTTCATCTCCCAACAAGAGGGAACCTCAATGTTGTCCCATGCTGATACATCGGCATCATTACCCCAGAAATCATCTTCACCGGGACGTACCGATGGCTCGGGAACAAGGTTGAATTTCCATGTACCGTTGAGCGAGAGATAGTCGGCCTTCTCGGGGGTGAGCCATGCCTTGTCGTAGTTGACATCGGACTTCATAGCTGTGGTAGAGCTGTATGGAATGAATGTGGCGTGCACAGCCTCCTTGTTCTCCTCATATACATACTGGTCCTCCCAGTAGTTACCCTTTGGACCTGCAACCATGGTAAAGAAGAACTTGCTGTTGTCGCCATCCTTGTCTGTAGCACCAATGAACCTGCCACCGCTTACCTTCAAGTAGTACTTTGTACCTTTATATTGGGCTGTAAGATAGAAATAACCGTTACCGGCATCCTCAAGGATTACGTTCTGGTTCTCGTTCTCTGCCTCAGTGCTATACACAAGCGGTGTCTTGTCACTCTGGAGATACATATCCATTGACAGATTGCAGCTGTTGGAGGTCAATACAATACCTGTCTTTCCGTTAGAGACTCTCCATGTCTGGGTATCATCACCCTCAACATAAGGCTTCACATCAATGAGAGCTGCAAGTTCGCCACCAGCAGGAGCCGTGAGCACGTTCTTTGTCGCTACATTGCTTATGACATAGCTCTTGCCTGCATAGACCTTGGCCTGTGAGGACTGCTTGCCCGTATTGTGGAAGAAATAGAGTATCTCCTCGGGGGCATACTCGGTGAGCATCATGGGATATCCGTCGGCTGAGACAGCAAGGTACTGGTAAGGGTTTGACGAGTTTGCCAATCGGTTATATCCATCGCCCGGAGCTACAATCTTGAAACGTTGGTTAGCATTCGCAGGCTCATAATCCCACTGCACGGGATGTCCCACGCCGGGAGCCATATCGAGAGCCTTGCCCGAGGTAGGATTCACAAATGAGAAGACACCGTCGGTCTCTGTGGGGTACATTGCCCACTCCTGTCCGGCACTGGCCTCATTGCCATCGGCAAAGATTATTCGCGCATCGTTGTTTACATCGTCACCGTTGGAGATGAACTTGTTGTTGGCAACATTTTCAATACGGTATACCGTAACGTTTTCTACTGTGGGTTTCAGTTCCTGCGCTGCAAGCTGCTGCAGCGGAAGGAGCAATGCAAGCACTGCCCAAAAGAAATTAAAAGCCTTTTTCATATATAATTGAGTTTATCATTTTTCATTTCCACAAAAATAGCATAAAATAATGAATTTAAAAGAATAACTTGTAGTTTTCACATTGTTCATTTATTTTTGCATAAAAGGACAAATAAAAAAACACAAGATATGAATTTCATCAAAAGATTTATGCAGGTAGCGGCAGTAGCACTATTGCTTGTTGCCCCATCAGTTGCAAAGGCACAGTACACCCCAACAGCCGAGAACCTGAAAGCACGTCAGGAGTTTGCCGACAGCAAGTTCGGTATCTTCATCCATTGGGGAATATACAGCATGTTCGCACAGGGCGAATGGTATTTGCAGAACTACCCTATTGACAAGGCTGAATATGCCAAGGCTGCCGACGCCTTCTACCCCCACCGTTTCAACGCAAAGGAGTGGGTTGCTGCAATAAAGGATGCCGGTGCAAAGTACATCTGCTTCACCAGCCGCCACCACGACAGTTTCTCAATGTGGGATACCGAGCAGAGCGAGTACAACATCGTTGACGCGACCCCATTCGGCCGCGATGTGATCAAGGAACTTGCCGAGGAGTGCCACAAGCAGGGCATCAAGTTGCACCTCTACTACTCGCATATTGACTGGGCGCGCGATGATTATCCTCTTGGCCGCACAGGCACACAGGTAATTGGCCGTGACAAGACAAAAGCCGACTGGCCTGCATACTACGACTTCATGAACAAGCAGCTCACCGAGTTGCTCACTAACTATGGCGAGATAGGTGCAATATGGTTCGACGGCAAGTGGGACCGCGACCAGGACAGCATACCATTCAACTGGCAGCTCGACGAGCAGTATGCCCTTATCCACAGCCTGCAGCCACAGTGCCTCATCGGCAACAACCACCACGAGACACCCAACCCCGGCGAGGACATTCAGATTTTCGAGCGCGACCTGCCGGGCGAGAACAAGGCCGGACTCAGCGGACAGAGCGTGAGCCGTCTGCCATTGGAGACTTGCCAGACAATGAACGGCATGTGGGGCTACAAGCTCGTTGACCAGAACTACAAGAGCACCGAGACACTCATCAGACTGCTTGTGAGCACATCGGGCAAGGGTGCAAACCTGCTTTTGAACGTTGGCCCACAGCCTAATGGTCAGATTCCTGCAGCTGCAATTGAGCGCATGAAGGAGATGGGCGAATGGACACGCGCCAACGGCGAGACAATCTATGGTACGACAGCCGGCGACATCCCTGCACAGGAATGGGGCGTGACAACACGTAAGGGCGACCGCCTGTTCGTGCACATCTTCGACTGCAAGGAGAAGGAACTGATGTTGCCACTTGATTGCAAGGTAAAGAAAGCCTTTACATACAGTGACAAGCAGCCTGTGAAGTTCAAGAAGACAAAGGATGGTGTAACATTGATGTTCAACGAAGTTCCATCGGGCATCGACTACATCGTGGAATTGATTACCAAGTAACCTACAGCAATGAGAATACTTGAAATTTGTGCAGGAAGCGTAGAAAGTGCCATTGCCGCACGTGATGGTGGAGCAAAGCGCATTGAGCTGTGCGCGGCGTTGGAGGTCGGCGGTGTGACACCATCGGCCGGCGTCATTGCCGAGGCGCGCAAGGTAGAAGGTCTTGTCCTGAATGTAATCATACGCCCGCGCGGAGGCGACTTCCTGTACAACGGATACGAGGTTGCCTGCATGGAGCAGGACATACGTACATGCAAGCAACTTGGTGTGGACGGCGTGGTCATTGGAGCGCTCACTGCCGATGGCGACATTGACACCGATGCGTGCAAGCGACTTATTGCAGCAGCCGATGGAATGAGTGTAACTTTCCACCGTGCATTCGACATGTGCCGCGACGCCAAGAAAGCTCTTGAGGAACTCATTGCACTCGGTTGCGACAGGGTACTCACATCGGGACAGGCTGCAACAGCCCAGGCGGGAATTCCGCTCTTGAAGGAGCTTGTGGAGCAGGCCGCAGGGCGCATAATAATCATGCCGGGCTGCGGAGTGAGCAGCGCAAACGCGGCAGCCATCCTGCAGGCCACAGGCGCAACGGAGATTCACGCCTCGGCACGCAAGAGCGTGGGCAGCGGAATGATTTTCCGCCATAGCGGTGTCTCAATGGGTAACCCCGACAGTGATGAGTATGCCCGCAAGGAGACCGACGTAAATGAAGTAAAAGCAATTGTAGACAGTATACTATGAAATTACTGAAGGAACGCATTCTAAAGGACGGCAAATGCCTCGAAGGAGGTATCCTCAAAGTCGACAATTTCATCAACCACCAGATGGATGCCAAGTTGATGATGGAGATGGCAAAGGAGATTGTTGAACGCTTCAAGGGGACAGCCATTGACAAGGTGGTGACCGTTGAGGCCAGCGGCATTGCGCCGGCAATAATGGTAGCCTACCTGCTTGACATGCCGGTGGTGTTCGGCAAGAAGAAAGTACCAAGCACAATGGAGGGCATTCTAAGAAGCGAAGTATTCTCTTTCACAAAAAGACGTTCATACAACATCTGCCTTTGCGACAGTTACCTGCAAAAGGGCGAGCGTTGCCTTTTCGTCGATGATTTCCTTGCAAACGGCAATGCTTCATTGGGTATTCTTGACCTTGCAGCGCAGGCCGGAGCTGAGATTGTGGGAATGGCATTTCTCATTGAGAAAGGTTTCCAGACCGGTGGCAAGATGCTGCGCGACAAAGGAATACATATTGAATCACTCGCAATAATTGAGAGCCTCGACAACTGCGAGATAAAGATCAAGGAGTGATACTGACTGACAACAAAAAAATGAGAGCTGGCTCTCATTTTTTATTATGCCTTTGGAGTAATTCACTGATCAATTCTCAGCCACCGAAAAGCCGAGCGCTTCCACAGCCTTTATGACATCATCTTTGATTGGATTGCCGCGGACTATAGTGCGGCCGCTTGCAAGGTCTATCTCCACACTCTCGACACCATCCATTTTCAAAATTGCAGCCTCTACATTGCTCTTGCAGTGGTTGCAGTTCATGCCTCTTACCGTAATGGTCCACGCTGTGATGTTGCAAGCCCCACAACTGCATGCATTCTCCTTACCCTTGCGGTATCGTTGAATGAATGCATTTGCAAGCAACAGGGCAAGCAGAATGGAGCAGACTGTGTTGAAATATGACATTTCGCCACAGCTGTGACAACTATGTATTTTCTCCAGAGACGCAGTGAACCATTCACGTGGCAACAGATAATCAATGCCAAGACCAAAGAGTATAGCACAACCTACAATTGAAAAGAGATAGGTCATAAGACTCCTGCGCCCCATGACCTTGCCAATTACAAGCAAGGATGCCACATTGACCGCGGGTCCTGCCATAAGCAACACAAGCGCAGTTCCCGGCGACAAGCCCTTGAGCATCAGAGTAACGGCAATGGGTATGCTGCCTGTCGCGCAAAGATACATTGGGATTGCAAACAGCAGAACCATGAGCATGCTTGCCAAAGGCCTGTCGGCAAATAGTGAGAAGAACGAATCTGGGACAAAAACCGTTATAAGCCCGGCAACAACAAGGCCAAGAACCAACCAACGGCCGATATCCTGCATCATCTCAACATAGGCATAGTTAGCAGCATTCCTTATCTTTTGCGCAAATGTCGTTTCCTTTTCTTGGGAACAACAGCCCTGCATTGCAACAGTTGCTTTTTCGTCATCATCCCTGTCTACGTAATTTGCAAATGTACCGCCAAAAAGCGCTGTTACAAGCGCAACAAACGGGCGCAACAAAGCGAACGGCAAACCCATCAGCGAGTAGGTTGCGATGATGGAATCGACACCGGTCTGCGGTGTAGCGATGAGGAATGATATGGTAGCACCCTTTGATGCTCCATCCTTGCGCAATGACATTGCCGTGGGGATTACTCCGCAGGAGCACAACGGCAACGGAATTCCAAGGATGGCAGCATTTAGTACCGAACGGAAGTTGCTGCCGCTCAAATAGCGGTTATACATGGTGGCAGGGATAAATGCGTGCATCAGCCCCGCCAATGTAAAGCCCAATAGCAGATAGGGCGACATGCTGTTTACAAGTTCAAGTATCTCTCTCATAACCTCACAAATTCAACAGGTACTTTTTACTTCGTATAATCAAATCCGCCACCAAAAGGTTTACTGGCACAACCGTTACTCTGCAAGCTGTTTGATAACCTTTACAAGCTGTTCGCCAAGAGAAATCGAGTAGCCCTGTGACACAAACACAACACGATTGAAGGTGTCTGCCACAAGGATCAACGGGCGGTTAGGGTTTTGCAACTTCATGTTTGTCACAATCTCATTATAGATTGTGTCATTGATATCAGTTCCCCACACCACTGTCGATGGCAACTCGGGGAAGTCGTTGACAAAGCGGCCGGCCTCGTCCTTGTCACGGAACAGCAGCACCATCTTCTGTCCCCACTTCTCGAACTCATCCTTATAAGGCATTACATCGCGCAGGAAGTGATTTGTAGGTTCACTGCCCGGAGCGATTACTGCAATGATGTAGTAGCCACGGCCTGTTGATGAAAGCAATGAACGGCTTCTGTCCTCGGCAAGGTCATAGAAAAGGTTCTCGCTGTTGAAATCGCCAATTACCTGCAACTGCTCACTGCTCTCGCGCTGCACGAACTCAAAGTTGCACTCCTTGCCCTCTTCAATGACAAAGAAGTTCAGATGGGCAAGCACGCTGCCGTCGGCCATACGTGTACCGGTCATCATGAAGTAGTCTCCGGCATCCAATGCCGTGCCATTCTTGAGCAGGCTCTCCCATGTCACACCCTCCTCGGGGTAACCGAGCAACTGCAGGCGACCATCGACAATCTTTGAGATTGAGAAGTGTGAGTAATAACGTGGGTTGTCAATGAAACGTGTAGGAGTAAATGAAGCCTTCAATGTTCCCTGTGGAGCATTACGGGTCTCTGTTGCAACAACATCGAAATCCACGTCTACCCACTTGTAATTCTCCATGTACTGAGTCTTGCCTGTTACCTCATCAATACGTGCCGGGATACCCATTGCACGGGCTCCCGATACAAAGAAGATATCACGTGAGTGAGGATCGGCAACACGCATGTTCCATACACCTTTTGGCGACATGCAGAGCGAAAGCGGATTCCACGTTGCATCGATTGTTATGTTTTCACGACACCACTTGACCCAACGCTGGGGATCTCCGGCAAAATGCCTTCTCTCATCGGCATCGAAACGACGCTTGAAGAAGCCCTTGTAAGGAGTAATCATCTCATTGCTTACGCGTGGGTTAAGGATATAGTTACGATAGACCTCATCATATGCGCCATTGCGGGCTGTGTGTTTCATATGATCGCGTAACACCCATATGTTGACATCGCGCAAGTCCTTGTCCGAGATACTCAGAAGAAGATAGTATGCAAGTTCGCGCTCCGCACGTGGAGTCTCGGAGAGGAACTTCATTATAGTCTTGTAGTTGCCACGTGACTTCAGGAGCAACTGTGCTACAACCTTCTCGTGACCGAAGCAATACTCCATTTTCTGTCCAAAAGCCAAAGCCTCATCGGCTGTAAGGAATGTTGAGACATAGGCATTGCGGATGGAGTCCTCACAAGCAAAACGACGCACATTCTCGGCAGCCTGCTCTTCGCTTACAAAAGGTACGGTATTGCGCTCATGTGGAGGAACGATATCCATCTCAAGTGTTGCGCTGTAACCGGGAGCCTTGTCAACGACAAGTTTCACGTTCTTGTCCTTACCGGCAGTGAACTTGACAAAACCGAACTTGCCGCCGGCAGAAGCCCAGACAACCATGTCGCCATATCCCGATGTTATGGATGTGCGGCCTTTGTCATCGGTTACCTTTGCCGCTGCTGTATAGAATTCGGCATAATTGAATATCTTGAACTCAACATTGGCCTTCAATGGGGCACCGTTCTCATCAACAACGTTTATCTTGGTTGTGACAACCGGAGCATAATTGGCAGTCACGTTGATTTCGGTGTAACAAGGTGTCACGCTCAACACCTCCTCGGGGCCGTTATAGCTACCGAACACATTGGTATGCATCAACATACCACGCGATGCAGGAGCATTGAACCATGCAAGGTCAAGCACAGGCTCGGGCTCGCAGGCACCAAGGAAATGCCACTCGCCATCTACCCAGGCCTCAACCCAAGCGTGGTTGTTGTCGGTATGTGCCCAACGTGGAGTGTATACTTGGCGGGCAGGAATACCAACGGCACGCAATGCAGCAACAGTGAAGGTAGACTCCTCGCCACAACGGCCGTATGCAGTACGCACTGTTGCCAATGGCGAACTTGTGCGTATGTCACTTGGGGTATATGTAACCTTCTCGTGACACCAGTGGTTGACCTCGAGAACCGCCTCACGCATAGTGAGATCCTGCACCCTCTCCTTGAGTTCATTGTAGAACACGGCACGGCTACTGTCCATATTCTCGTTATTGACTCTCACGGGCAAGACAAAGTGCATGAACTCCCTTACAGGAACCTGCTTTCCCCAAGGCATCTCGGCACGGGCCTTCAAGGCATAGTCGACATTCTGCAGATGGAAATCGGCGCTGTAATCGGCGATATCGGGGAGCGGCATGTAGGCATAAAGGAACTGCATGGCCTGCAACCTGCTGCCCGAGAGGTTCTCAAACACATCAAAATAACCATTACCGGTAACAAGTTCACGACGCGCCTTGAAATCCTTGGCGATCTTACCGTTCCTGTCAAGGTTTTCACGGGCCGACAGCGACATGACAAAAAGCATCGCTGCCGCAAAAATCATCATATATCTCTTCATAGTAAATTGTTTTCTATGGTGTAAATATAGGAATAATTAGTCAAAAAAAGGCAAATATCGTGATTTATTAGCTCTTTACGCCACATTTTGACTGCAACACAAGTGGCGATGAAGGTTTTTTTCGTATTTTTGCAATGGACTGCATGGGTTGGAACAACTGTATACCAATACTTCAAACACCATTGAAAAATGAGTGAAAACAATAAAAACATACCGATAAAAAGGCTCGTTTTATGGCTTTGGCAAAACTCAAAGGGAGCACGCCGACAGGCCTTGACAAACACGGCAATAGGACTGCTTGATGTAGCATGCCAATTGCTGTGGGTCCTTGCATGCAAACGCGCCATTGACATTGCCACCGGAATAAAGGACGGTTCATTGCTGACAACAGGCATTGTCATTGCCGCATTGATGCTCATCCAGATTGGATCACGCGCCTTGAGCCGATGGATACACTCTGTTACGGGCAACAAGGTACGCAACAGGATGCGCCGCGATGTCTTCGCCCGTCTGCTGCGCTGTGACTGGTTGCACTTGCAGAGACATCACACCGGAGACCTCATCAACAGGCTCGAGGGCGATGTTGCAGGCATAACCACATTGATGACAGAAGTAATCCCTGCCGCAATAGTATCGGCGACACAGTTGCTTGCATCGTTCACTCTCCTGTTCACCATGAGCCCGTTGCTTGCGGTAGCCATCTTCATAACGCTGCCCATATGCCTGGCAGTGAGCCGTGTATATGTAAAGAAGATGCGCAAACTGAACCGCGAAGTACGCGACAGCGACAGCCGCATACAATCGGTACTGCAGGAGAGCCTGCAGCACAAGGAACTGATAAAGTCACTCGAGCAGAACGACTCGACCGAGAAGCAGCTGTCGGAACTGCAGGAGCGTCTGCAGGACCAGGTTGCCAACCGCACAAAGTTCTCGCTTGGAGCATATTCACTCATACAGCTTGGCTTTGCCGCAGGCTATGTAATTGCATTCATGTGGGGAGCAGACAGCCTGCGCGACGGCATGATCACATATGGAACAATGGCCGCATACCTGCAGCTCGTGGGTCTTATACAGCGCCCTACAATGGAGTTGAGCCGATATGTACCGGGCATCGTTTCATCACTGACCGCCGCCGAACGACTCTATGAACTGGAGGACATCCCCATAGAGAGACAGGGCGATGCCGTCATGTTGAAAGAGACTGCCGGAGTACGTTTCAAGGATGTGACATTCCGCTACGAGGATGACAAACGCCTCATACTCAACAGCTTCAGCTTTGACTTCCCACCCAACAGCTGCACAGCCATCGTAGGCGAGACAGGAGCCGGAAAGACAACACTCATAAGACTGCTGATAGCACTCATCAACCCGCAAGGTGGAAGCATAGAACTTTACGACGGAACAGAGAAACACGAATCATCGACCCTGACACGCCGTAACTTCGTATACATTCCTCAGGGCAACAGCCTCGTGAGCGGCACCATCAGGGACAATCTGCTGATGGGCAACCCCGATGCCACAGAAGAGGAGATGAGAAAGGCACTGCACATAGCCTGCGCCGAATATGTATTTGATTTACCCGAAGGCATTGACAGCCCCATAACCGAGCGCGGCGGCGGACTGAGCGAAGGACAGGCACAGCGCATTGCCGTTGCGAGATCCATTCTGCGCCCGGGAAGCATTCTCATACTCGACGAGGTAACATCGGCGCTTGATGAAGCGACCGAGCAGGAGATGCTCAAGCGTCTTACCCAGAGCCAGATTGGCAAGACGCTCATTTTCGTTACCCACAGACCGGCGGTAATGGAGTACTGTACGCAGGTACTGAAGATAGAAAAGCCATCATGATAACGTCAAGAACACCCCTACACACGGGTGTTTTTGCATTTTAGATACTACAAGGCAATAAATGCCACATTTTGCCGTTTAACAGAAGATAAAAATAATATACCAGAAGATATGATTGAATATTTGAGAGGAGAACTTGCCGAGCTCACACCTGCAACAGCCATCATTGAATGCTGCGGCGTAGGTTATGAGACAAGCATCACACTCAACACATACAGTGCATTGCAGGACAAGAAGGATGTCAAGGTCTACATCTACGAAGTGATACGTGAAGACACCCACCAACTGTTCGGATTCAGCAACAAGCAGGAGCGCGAACTGTTCCTGTTGCTCATTTCGGTATCGGGCATCGGCGGCAACACTGCACGCACCATCCTCTCGGCTTTTACCGTGAACGAATTGTGCGAAGCCATCTTCACCGGCAACGAGGCTGCAATCAAGAGCGTAAAGGGTATTGGTTTGAAGACAGCCCAGCGCATCATCATAGACCTGAAGGACAAGATCAAGGGTATCGGTAGCGGAGTGCAGAGCACAACCGCGGCAGCCATTGCGCCCAACAACGATGTCATTGACGGCGCTGTTTCGGCACTCATTATGCTCGGTTTCCCTGCAGCGGCAACCAACAAGGTCGTTCAGGCAATCGTCAAGAGCGAACCGTCTGCAACCGTTGAGCAGGTCATAAAACTGGCATTGAAACAGCTATAAAAGACCGGAGGGCAACCATGGGCAAGCGTACATCCATACTTCTCATCCTGTTTTTCGCGACAATGACAATTTTCGCGCAGGGAAGTGTACGCAATGACTCCATCCGCAAATCCATCCGTAACAGAAGCAGGGCAAGCAAGACGGCAGTCCAGGATACAATTACAGCACGTTTCCCGGTCTCGGAGACAACGCACAACAGCATCAATGACATGCAACAGCGTCCACTTGACCTGAAAGACCCTGCAAACATTGTCACTGACACGACATACAACACCGAGGAGGGAACATATCTCTTGAGCACCAGACTTGGAGAGAGTTCGCTGTTGGACGCCCCCATCCTGATGACTCCCGAGGAGTACGCCAAATGGCAGGAGCGCAACTCAATGAGCCGTTTCTTCAGGAAGAAGAATTACGAGGCGTGGGAGAGCTCACAAAAGAAGAACAAGTTCGACTTTACCGACATGCATTTTGACCTGGGACCTGCCGAAAAGATATTCGGCCCCGGCGGTGTGCGCGTAAAGACACAGGGTAATGCCGAATTGAAGATAGGCTACTCAATACAGTCCATTGACAACCCGGCCCTTCCTTCACGCAGCAGAAGGACCAACAGCTTCGACTTTGACGAGAAGATAAACCTCAATGTACGAGGTAGCGTGGGCGACAAAATGAATATGGACTTCAACTACAATACCGAAGCCACATTCAGTTATGACGCCAAGAAGATCAACCTGAAATATGACGGAAAAGAGGATGAGATAATCAAGCTCGTGGAGGCCGGTAACGTATCGTTCCCCACCAATTCCAGCCTCATCAAGGGCGCATCATCACTTTTCGGTATAAGGACCGACCTGCAGTTCGGCAAGCTCTCATTGCAGACCGTCATATCACAGAAGACATCGAACAGCACCGTCGTGAACTCCAAGGGCGGAACACAGCTCACGACCTTTGAGATCGAGATCACGAACTACGACGAGAACAAGCACTTCTTCCTCGCGCACTATTTCCGCGACAACTATGACCGTTCAATGTCGCAGCTGCCCACAATACTCTCGGGCATCGACATCAACCGCATCGAGGTGTGGGTAACCAACAAGACAAGCGACTACAACAACCCACGCAACATCGTTGCCTTTACCGATATTGCCGAGAACCGCCACATAAGCAACCCCACATGGAGTGCATTGGGCAGTTCGGCCATCCCTCACAACAATGCCAATGACCTCTACTCCGAGATGAACTCGACATATTCGGGCATACGAGACATTGACCAGGCAAACAACATCCTCGGCAACATCAATGGTATCAGTGGTGGTGCCGACTATGAGAAACTGTCAAACGCCAGACTGCTGTCATCTTCGGAATATACACTCAACAGGGAATTGGGATACATCTCATTGAAGACTCCGCTAAGGGCAGATGAGGTTCTTGCCGTAGCATATGAGTACACATACGGCGGACAGACATATCAGGTCGGTGAGTTCTCGAACGATGTCAAGGAATCCAAGACAACACTCTATCTGAAGCTCATCAAACCAAATGCATGCTCTCCAAAGAACGGCTGTTGGGACCTCATGATGAAGAATGTCTATTCACTCGGCACACGCAACCTGCAGAACACCAATTTCAAGCTCGACATCTACTATGCGAGCGACAGCCTTGGCACAAACATAACCTACCTTCCCGAGACCGAACTCAAAGGCAAGACACTGCTGCAGTTGCTTGGCCTTGACAGGCTCGACAGCAACAACAGCAAGGAGAACCCGAACGGTGTGTTCGACTACATACAGGGCTACACGGTAGATGCTGCTTCGGGACGCATCTTCTTCCCCTCGATTGAGCCTTTCGGCAGCTACCTCGAGAAGAAGATCGACAACAGCGCCATTGCCGGAAAGTATGTATTCCACGAACTGTACGACTCGACAAAGACCATTGCAAAACAGATTGCCGAGAAGGACAAGTTCTACCTCATAGGAGAGTATACCGGTAGCGCAGCGAACGTAATCCAGACCGGTTCAACGAACATTCCCCGCGGTTCTGTGGTGGTGACAGCCGGCGGCATGACTCTTGTGGAGAACAGCGACTACCAGGTGGACTACTCATCGGGTACAGTAACCATTCTGAACCAGAACATCATAGATGCCGGCACCAATGTACAGGTCTCACTCGAGAGCAACACCATGTTCAACATGCAGCGCAAGACAGTGCTTGGCATGAACTGGAAATATGATTTCTCGGATGACTTCAAGTTCGGCGGTACACTCATGTCACTCTCGGAGAAGCCATTGACAACAAAGGTAGATATGGGTTCCGAGCCTTTGAACAATTTCCTCTGGGGCTTCAACATGTCGTGGAAGAAGCAGAGCCAATGGCTGACAAACATCATTGACCTTCTGCCGCTCATCAGCTGTACCGAGCCTTCATCAATAAGCTTCTCGGCCGAATTCGCAAAACTTGAAGCAGGTACATCGAAAGAGGTGCAGAGTGAGGCATCGTACATCGATGACTTTGAGAACACTGAAAACGGTGTCGACATATCATCGCCATCGCAATGGATGCTCGCATCACTGCCCCACGGCATGCAGTACAGCAACCTGAGCAACGATATACGTACAGGATACAACCGCGCACACATCAGCTGGTATGTCATCGACCCGCTCTTTACCCGCCGCAGTTCATCACTTACACCGGCACACATCAAGAGCGACATGGAACAATTGTCAAACCACTATGTACGCGAAGTGTACGAGCGTGAGCTGTACCCCAACAAGGAGTCGACATATGGCGAATCATCGACCCTGTCACTGTTCAATGTCACATATTACCCCAACGAACGAGGCCCATACAACCTTGACACCGATGTTGACTTTGAAGGCAAGCTCAATGACCCTGCGAAACGTTGGGGCGGTATCACACGCCAGTTGACCACTACCGACTTTGAGAGCGCGAACATCCAGTACATCGAGTTCTGGTTGCTTGACCCGTTCATCTATGAGCAGACCGGCATGGGTGGCGACCTCTATTTCAACCTTGGAGAGGTTTCGGAAGATATCCTCAAGGACAGCAAGAAGTTCTACGAGAACGGCCTGCCATCGGGCAGCAACCAATACCAGTACGAGGAGACCGTTTGGGGACGAGTGCCCACCAACACCAGCCTTGTATATGCATTTGACAACAACTCCGAGAGCCGCGACCAGCAGGATACAGGTCTCAACGGACTAAGCAGCGCCGATGAGGCACAGCACCCGACATACAAAGCCTATCTTGAGGCTTTGCAGGGCCGTGTGCGCCAGGAGGTGTATGACAGCATCGCTGCAGACCCTGCAGGCGACAGCTACCACTATTTCCGCGGCAGTGACTATGATGCGGCACAGCGCAGCATCATCGAGCGCTATAAGTATTTCAACAATACCGAGGGCAACTCGCCAAGCAACTCCGACAGCGAATACAGCAGTGCGGCAAAGACAACGCCTGATGTAGAGGATGCGAACCAGGACTTTACAATGGATGAATATGAGAACTTCTTCCAGTACAGGATCTCGCTCCGTCCCGAGGATATGCAGGTGGGCCGCAACTACATCACGGACAAACGTACCGTAACCTCAAAGTTGCGTAACGGCAACACCGAGAGCGTTGACTGGTACAAGTTCCGCATACCTGTCGACGAGTATGAGAAGGCTGTGGGTACAATACGCGACTTCACGTCCATACGTTTCATCCGTATGTACATGACACAGTTCCAGAAACCCGTTACACTACGTTTTGCGACCATGCAGCTTGTACGCGGAGACTGGAGACCATACCTGCAGCCGATTGCATCAAAGAACAACACCACTCCAACCGTTTCGGGCGAATTTACCACATCGGCTGTGAGCATTGAAGAGCACGGAGACCGCAAGCCGGTGAACTACGTGCTCCCACCGGGCGTGACACGAATCATCGACCCCAGCCAGCCACAGTTGCGACAGGACAACGAACAGGCATTGGCGCTCAACATCAACAACCTTGGAAGCAAGGAAAGCCGTGCCGTATACAAGAAGAGCAACCTTGACATACGCCAATATGAACGCATACAGCTGTTCATACATGCCGAGGCTCCCGAGACCGATGTCACACAGCTTGGCAACAACGACATGTCATTGTTCGTACGATTCGGTTCGGACTACAAGAGCAACTACTATGAATACGAAGTGCCGTTGACCGTCACCCCACATGGTTCATACGACGGAAACAGTTCGGTAGCAGCTTCTGTAGTATGGCCACAGGAGAATATGATTGACATACCGTTGAGCAAGCTTTCCGAGATCAAGATACGCCGCAACACCTTGCGCAACAGCAATGCCGAAGGCGTTACAAACACCACCATATACAGTGAATATGACAGTGAGACTCCGAAGAACAGGATCAGCATCGTCGGCAGCCCCTCTTTGGGACAGATCAAGGTAATGATGATTGGTGTGCGCAACAACAGCTCAAGCAACAAATCGGCAATCATATGGGTCAACGAGATGCGCCTCATTGGCTTCAACAACAAGAGCGGATGGGCAGCACAGGGCAACCTCAACATCAAGCTCAGCGACCTTGGCTCGTTTGCGGCACAGGGTAAGGTGGAGACAGCCGGTTTCGGTGGCCTTGAGGAGAAGCTTGCTGCGCGCCGCACCGACGACTACTACCGCTATTCACTTACCGGAACAATGGATGTAGGCCGCCTGTTGCCACGTTCATTCAAGGTAAACATACCGGCATACTACTCTTTCACAGAAGAAGTGACATCGCCTCTTTACAGTCCTTACGATACAGACCTGAATTTTGACGATGTTCTTGATACATATGATGACTTTGGCAGGGATTCTCTGAAGAACGTTGCCGAAGTACACTCCGTGATGCGCAACTTCAGTGTCAGCAATGCAAAGATCAACATCTCGAGCAAGACACCAATGCCATACGACCCGTCGAACTTCAGCTTCAGCTTCTCACACGCAAACACCGACAACAGCGGAAGCACTGTAAGCTGGGAGAACCGCATAAACTGGAAGGCGTCGTTGAGCTACAACTATTCAAGCCCCATAAAGACCTTGAAGCCATTCGGCAAGATCAAGAGCAAATCAAAGTGGCTAAAGATTTTCAAGGAGTGGGGAGTGAATCCGTTGCCACAGTCATTGGCGCTGAATACAGACATGACACGCTCATATCACGAGCTGCAACGCCGCGACCTGCAGTCAATGGCGGGCGACAATGAGATACCGCTTACCTTCTCGCAGCAGTTCAACTGGAACCGTTCAATGGCAATAAAGTGGGATCCCACCACAAACCTGAGGATGAGCCTCAACACCGGAACCAATGCCGAGGTTGAAGAGCCGTTCCTGCCTGTCAACAAGGAGAGGTACCCCAATGAGTATGCCGCATGGAAGGATTCTGTAAAGCACAGCATACAGGATTTCGGTAACCCATTGAGCTACCAGCAGAACTTCAACGCATCATACACCCTTCCACTCAACAAGGTTCCGCTTTTCGAGTGGTTGACAGCCGATGCAAGCTACAGCGGCACATACAACTGGATGCGCGGCAACAGTGTTGCAGGCATAAACGCAGGAAACAACATCTCAAACAAGCGTAACATTACCTTCAAGACAACGATGAACTTCGAGAAACTGTACAACCTTATACCATATCTCGAAGAGACCAACAAGCGTTTTGCAAGCAACAACAAGAAGCAGAAGTCCTCAAAGAGCCGCAAACCAAAGGTTGAGAAGGCGAAACCATTCACAAAAGAGATACGCCTGAAGAATGACACCACTACAACCATTACCCACAACCTGAAGAACAAGAAAATTGAAGTTGTGGCACGTACAAGAAAAGGCGAGACATACAGACTCAAATACAAGGTCCTTGACGAGAACAAGATTCTCATAAAGAACAAGGACAGTG
Source organism: Bacteroidaceae bacterium (assembly GCA_017555845.1). GTDB lineage: Bacteria > Bacteroidota > Bacteroidia > Bacteroidales > Bacteroidaceae > HGM04593. The sequence continues at coordinate 40,436 of JAFZFO010000030.1, forward strand.
TAAGCGTAAAGATTACAATTACCGCACAGCCCAAGAACAACGAACGCAGCAAGTTTGCAATGGCAATGCAGTACCCTACCCGTGTGCTGATGATGGTGCGCAGTGCGTCGTTCAACTACACCAACGCATACGCGATGAACCTGCCGGGATTCATGCCGAATGCCGGCGACATATTCGGACAGAAGAATATGGACGGACTGTATGCCCCTGGCCTTGACTTTGCCTTTGGACTAATTGACGACAGCTATCTTGGCAAGGCGCAGAGACAGAACTGGCTCCTGCGCAGTGACAGCATTGCATCAATGGCAACATCTACAGCAGCCGAGGATCTGCAGGCGAGAATGACCGTAGAGCCGTTCAAGGACTTCAAGATTGACCTCAATGCAAGCTGGACACGCAACCAGAGCAAGAGCATACAGTTCATGTATGACGGCATGCCGACAAACGAGTCAGGCGGCTTCAACATGACCACAATTACCATTGGAACATCATTCGGTGGCGGTAGCGCCAAGAACAACTACCAGTCCGATGTATATGACAAGTTCATAGGCAACCTGGAGAAGAACCGTGCCACACTTGAAGATATATACAAGGAGAGCGTATACCCCGCATCAAGCAGCCTTGCCGGACAAAAGTATGACCCCGTGAACGGCGGAGTGGACATGTACTCTTCGGATGTGATGATACCATCATTCCTCGATGCCTACACCGGTATTGGCGGAAACGAGATATTCCCCAACATGTTACGCATGTTGCCGAACTGGAAAATCAAGTATTCGGGTTTGTCAAAACTGCCATTCTTTGAGAAGTACTTCAAGAGTGTGAACATTGAACATGGCTACAAGAGCGTCTATGCAGTGGGTGCATACAGTACATATGCCACATATATGGAATACAGCCGCGGCATTGGCTTTGTGAACAACACCGCTACCGGCCTGCCGACACCAAGCAGCCGCTATGACATTGGTGCGGTATCGGTAAACGAGAGTTTCTCGCCACTCATTGGACTTGACGTCACAACAAACAACAACCTCACATTGGGTGCAAAGTTCATAAAGTCGAGAATGATAAACCTGAGCCTCACGGCCATTCAGATGGTTGAGACACAGAACCAGGAGATTGCGTTCAACGTAGGATACAAGATCATTGACCTGAAGTTCTTGCGCGGCAACAGTGCAAACAAGAGCAAGCAGAAGAAGAGCGGAAACGACATCAACATACGAGCAGACTTCTCGTTCAGGAACCAGTCATCAATATGCCGTAGCATTGACAAGGGTACAACCCAAGCGACAAGCGGAAACAAGTCATTCAACTACTCCGTGACAGCCGACTATGCCTACAGCAAGACACTCTCTTTCAGTCTATACTTTGACCGACAGAAGACAATACCGCTGATTTCGACAAGTTCATACCCCACCACTACCACCGATTTCGGTGTAAGTATGAAGTTCTCACTCACACGATAGGATTAGTATTATGAAAAGATATATATTGACAATATTGTTGACAGCCATGCCGTTGCTTGCATTCTGCAACAACCGCATTGTCGTATCAAAGAAAGCTTTGATGCTATACGTAGTCAACGAAAATAACGACACCATTTTCCAGCGCCCCATTGCCTGTGGGGAGAACTATGGCAACAAGACAAGGATTGGCGACAGAAAGACACCCGAAGGCGAGTTCAAGATAAAGATGATGTACGATGCCACATCATGGAAACACGATTTCAGCGACGGTAGAGGTTTGCGCCTTGGAGCATACGGTCCATTATTCTTCAGGCTCAATGTACCCGGGTTCAACGACATTGGCATACATGGCACCATCTTCCCCGAGAGTATTGGCACACGCAGCAGCGAGGGTTGCGTTAGAATGAGGAACGATGACATCAGAGCACTGTATGAGCACTGCTACATCGGGATGCCAGTAACTATAGAAAAGGACTGACCACATAACAATCATAAAAACATCAAGCCCTGTCGAAGCATTGCTTTGACAGGGCTTGTACCTCGGTCGGGAATCGAACCCGAATCTAATCTTTAGGAGAGACTTATTCTATCCATTGAACTACCAAGGCTTTCAAATATGGGATGTGCGGCTTCTACAAAAGGCACTTCCCCGTTTTTGCGATGCGAAGATACAACAATTATTCGCAAACATCAAATGCTTGAATGGCATTTTAACCATCGGAATTTCATTTTTTCATCAAAGGCCTTTCTTCGCATTGCTTTAATATATTTTAATAAGTTTTTTAGAAGTGCTTAAGAGTAAATATATTATCTTCGCGGCAAAACAAGACAAAGACCCCATTCAATGAAGAACATATTATCTTTAACGCTACTGTTGATTGCCATTACCATCAAGGCACAAGACTACAACAGCATATGCCAAAAAGGTATCGGACACATCAAGGAGAATGACTATTCGCAAGCTATAACATGTTTTGAGGAGGCTACGGCATACAGCTCGAACAACTATGAAAAAGTATACGCTCTCGCAAACCTCGCATATTCGTACCAGATGCTGGACGAACTCCCAAAAGCATTGAAAGAGTATGACAAAGCATTGGAGATTGCCCCGAACGAGATGACGCTACTGCAGCAACGCGCAAACATCTACCTTCAGTTGGACAGCATTGAGCAGGCGCTCAAGGACTACAACGAGCTGATAAAGCATGAGCCCAGCAACACCGGAGCATTGCTGTGCAGGGCCCACATCTACACCAACATCGGAGAGTACGACAAGGCGTGGAAGGACTATGAGCAACTACAATTGTGGATCCCAGACAACCTGAGCGTAAGGCTTGGCATAGCAATGCTTTACCAGAAGGAAAGGCGTTTTGACGAGTGCCTTATGGTTCTTTCAGGAATGATTGAGGAGTTCCCTAACATTGCTGAACTGTACATTGCACGCAGCAACCTTGAGAGAGAGCGCGGACATAACGAACTGGCAATGATAGATTTGGAGAAGGCTATTGAGCTTGACCCGGAGAATGCAAACAACTACATTCTGCAGGCAATCATCTATGAAAAGATGGGTAAAAAAGAGGCTGCGCGCAAATGTCGCGAGAAGGCGACTCTAATGGGTGCCGACAGTGATATCCTTGAGTTTTGACGCTGCTTTTTACTGTAAAAAAACTTTACACTTGAAAAAAGTGGAGGAAAACTGAACAAAAAAAACAAAAAAGGCTATTTTTATAAAATTTGGTTGTACATTTGGGAACATTGAAAAACAGCCATATATGAAAGAGAGCACTTCAACCCCTTATAACATCAGGGAGAAACAGGAAAAGAATGCTGCATACCGTTCGCTCATACGCGCCGAACTGGCCGATGAACTGTATGACAGGATCCTTAACATCATAATCATTGAAAAGCGTTACCGCAACAAGGATTTTTCGGCAAAGGAACTTGCTGTCGAACTGGGCACAAATACCCGATACATCTCGGCTGTAATCAACTCCCGTTTCAATACAAATTTCTCATGCCTCATAAACGAATACCGCATTAGAGAGGCACAGCACAAACTCACAGACAAGCGTTTCCAGGAGATGACGATTGAGGAGATCGGCAAGCAGGTGGGCTTTGCCAACCGCCAGTCGTTCTATGCATCATTCTATCGTGTAGTGGGCGAGACACCCAACAATTACCGCAGGAAGCACACAATAACCAAATGACAGGAATGGAACAGAACATACTTGACGAGGTACGTGAAATAAAGAAGTCGCTCCGCCTGGCCATGAACGGCATTGTCTCTACGATACAGCGCCGCCAGGGCCTTGACTACAAGATAAATTTCGGTGTGGAGATTCCACGCCTCAAAGGTATTGCCGATGCACATGCCAAGAACAGGGAACTTGCTACAACACTGTGGCAGGACAACATAAGGGAGTGCAAGATGTTGGCGATATTCCTGATGCCTGAGGAGAATTTCGAGGATTTGGCCGATAAGTGGATTGGAGAGACAAAATTCACTGAAATCGCCGACCAGCTTGCCATGCATCTGCTTTGCAGACTGCCCGCGGCATGGGACAAGGCACTGCAATGGATTGCCAGAAGTGAGGGAATGGCCGGCTACTGTGGTTTCCTTACGATATCGCATCTGATACGCCGCAGCATAGAGCCTACTCCGCAACAGGAGCAGGACTTTTTCAAGTGCTTTGCATCACTGAATGGAGCGGAAGAAAAGAGCATTACAGAGAGATGTGCACTGAATGCCATCATGAACTATCTGGACCGCTCGGCCGGTGCTGTCGCGAGATTCAAGGAAGCAATACCAGAGAAAGCAAGCAACAAATCAGGCCTCGCGACCATACTGGAAAACTTTGAGGAATAGATAAAAGGCGTGCAAATGCATGCCTTTTATTCATTAACGGCCCGACACTTTCGTTTATTTCTGACTTTTTATGGAAAATTAAACCCGTTTGATTATTATATTATAAAAATAAACGATAACTTTGTGTGTTGAAACTGCAATGGCAGTCTGCGCCCGACATCAGACGGCAAAGCAAACATCATTCGCAGAAACAGTTGGATATGGACAGTAGCAGGATTGTGGAAATTGCAAACCAGATATTTTCGGAATATCTGAAAGAGAACAAATGCAGGCGCACACCCGAGCGTTTTGCAATCCTTGATGCAATTTACTCAATGAACGGCAGCTTTGAGATAAAGGAGCTCATGGAGCACCTTGAGGAGAGCCTGAAGTTCCGCGTGAGCCGCGCGACCATATACAACACCATTACAATGCTCATCAAGGCAAACCTGGTGACACACCATCAGTTCGGTGCTGTATCGAAATATGAGAAGTGCTACGGTACGGCAAAGGCATACACCATTTGCACCAAGTGCGGAAAAGTGACCGAGCTGAGCAATATTGACATTACGGAAAATGTAACAAAAAATATAAAAAAATTTCATTTAACCCATTACTCGCTGCACCTTCACGGCCTCTGTAGCAAATGCCATCAGGCAATAAAGAGACGTAAGGCAAGGCTGACAAAAAGTAAATAACAATGAAACAGAACATTGATGTACTATTAGGACTCCAGTGGGGTGACGAAGGAAAAGGAAAAGTCGTTGACGTGCTCACACCTAACTACGATGTAGTTGCACGCTTTCAGGGTGGCCCTAACGCCGGCCACACTTTGGAATTCGATGGCAAGAAATTCGTTTTGCGTTCAATACCATCGGGTATATTCCAGGGAGGAAAAGTAAATATCATAGGAAACGGTGTAGTGCTTGACCCTGCGCTTTTCAAGGGCGAGGCAGAAAGCCTCATCGAGGCAGGTTATGACCTGACAAAGAACCTTTACATCTCAAAGAAGGCACACCTCATCCTGCCAACACACCGCGTGCTCGATGCTGCATACGAAGCTGCAAAGGGCGATGCAAAGGTGGGTACAACAGGTAAGGGTATCGGCCCTACATACACCGACAAGATCAGCCGTAACGGTTTGCGAGTAGGTGACATCCTCGAGAACTTCGAGCAGAAGTATGCACAGGCAAAGGGACGTCACGAGCAGATCCTCAAGGACATGAACTACAGCTATGACATCACTGCAATTGAGCAGGAGTGGCTTGCTGCAGTCGAGTACCTCAAGAACTTCCGTCTCATCGACAGCGAGCAGCTCATCAACGATCTCATGAGCGAGGGCAAGTCTATCCTTTGCGAGGGTGCACAGGGAAGTATGCTCGACATCGACTTCGGCAGCTACCCATTCGTGACATCATCGAACACCGTATGCGCAGGTGCCTGCACAGGTTTGGGTGTTGCTCCAAACAGAATTGGCAACGTATATGGTATCACAAAGGCATATTGCACACGCGTTGGTGCAGGTCCATTCCCAACAGAGCTTTTTGACGAGGATGGCAAGGAGATGCGCGACCGTGGCCACGAGTATGGTGCAGTAACGGGCCGTGAGCGCCGTTGCGGTTGGATTGACCTTGTGGCTCTCAAATACACTATCATGGTCAACGGTGTGACACACCTCATTCTCATGAAGAGCGACGTATTGGATACATTCCCGACAATCAAGGCTTGTATTGCATACAAGAAGAACGGCGAGACACTCACACACCTTCCATATGACATCGAGGGCGTTGAGCCAGTATACACCGAGGTCAAGGGTTGGATGACCGACCTTACCAAGCTGAGAAGCGAGGAGGAGTTGCCACAGGCATTCAAGGATTACATTGCGTTCCTGGAGAAGGAGCTTGGTGTACCTGTGAAATACCTGTCAATCGGCCCCGACCGTGACCAGACAATCACACGTTCAATCTAAAGGATATCTATGTTTCTATCAACAATAAACTTTGCACAGCAGGTTGCCAACGGAGGTGTGGCCTACGATTACACATACCTGATAATCTTTATCGGTATTGCAATCCTCAGCTACATTGTCCAGGCAAACCTGAAGGGCAAGTTCGAGAAATACTCAAAGATGCCCGTTGCCATGACCGGACATGATGTTGCCGTGAAGATGTTGCACGACAACGGCATATATGATGTCAAGGTAACCAGCACACCGGGTACTCTTACCGACCACTACAATCCCGTAACGAAGACCGTAAACCTGAGCCAGGGAGTTTACAACTCGGCAAGCATAGCGGCTGTTGCTGTCGCAGCACATGAGTGCGGACACGCAGTACAGCATGCAAGGGCATACGCGCCACTTAAAATGCGTTCGGCATTGGTACCGGTAGTATCATTCTCATCAAGCATCATGACATGGGTACTGCTCATCGGTATCATTACCGTGCAGACAATGCCGGGCCTGCTGTTGGCAGGTATCATCCTGTTTGCAATGACAACGCTCTTCAGCTTCATTACCCTACCAGTTGAGGTAGATGCCAGCCGCAGAGCACTTGCATGGTTGCAGACATCGGGCATTACAAATTCAAGCAATCACAAATTCGCTTGCGGAGCGCTTCGCTCGGCAGCATACACATACGTAGTTGCAGCATTGTCATCATTGGCTACACTGCTCTACTACGTTATGATTTTCATGAACAGACGCGACTAACAGACAATGGCAACAAAACCATCTATACCTAAAGGAACAAGGGACTTCTCGCCTATTGAGATGGCCCGTAGAAACTATATTTTCGACACCATACGCAAAGCATTCCACCTGTTCGGTTTCCAACAGATAGAGACACCGGCAATGGAGAACCTGTCGACACTGATGGGCAAGTATGGCGAAGAGGGCGACAAACTGCTTTTCAAGATACAGAACTCGGGCGACTACTTCAAGGGATTGACCGACGAGGAGCTCCTGAGCCGCAACGCAGCGAAGCTTGCATCAAAGTTCTGCGAGAAGGGTCTGCGCTATGACCTCACAGTGCCATTCGCACGTTACGTTGTCATGCACCGCGAGGAACTCTCATTCCCATTCAAGCGTTATCAGATACAGCCCGTATGGCGTGCCGACCGTCCACAGAAAGGCCGTTACCGCGAGTTCTACCAGTGCGATGCCGATATCATCGGCAACAACTCGCTCATCAACGAAGTTGAGCTCATCCAGCTCATAGACTATGTCTTTGAGAAGTTGAACATACGCGTCGCAATAAAGCTCAACAACCGCAAGGTGCTTGCAGGAATTGCCGACGTGATTGGAGAACCCGAGAAGATCATTGACATAACCGTTGCCATTGACAAGATTGACAAGATTGGACTTGACGGTGTCATTGCCGAGCTCAAGAGCAAGGAGATCAGCGACGAGTCAATAGAGAAACTGTTGCCTATCCTGAAGGCTCAGGGCAGCAACGAGGAGAAGATGCAGATTCTTGCCCAGACACTCAGCGGCAATGCCATTGGCGAGAAGGGCGTAGAGGAGCTTCAGTTCATCCTTGACACAATAAAGAGTGTAGGCATCAAGAGCACACTCGACATTGACCTTACACTTGCACGCGGCTTGAACTACTACACCGGCGCAATCCTCGAAGTGAAGGCGCTTGACGTTGCAATTGGCAGCATCACAGGTGGTGGCCGCTATGACAACCTCACAGGTGTGTTCGGCATGGACGGAATGTCAGGCGTGGGTATCTCATTCGGTGCAGACCGCATCTACGATGTAATGAACCAGTTGGAGCTTTATCCACAGGAGGCTATGCAGACCACAAAGGTAATGTTCGTGAATTTTGGCGAAAAAGAGGCAATGCACTCCTTGCAGATCATCGGCGAGCTGCGTAAGGCCGGCATTTCAGCTGAGTTATTCCCAAGCAGCGACAAGATGAAGAAGCAGATGGGATATGCCAACAACAAGGCCATTCCGTTTGTTGCCATCATAGGCGAGCAGGAGATGACCGACGGCACAGTCGCATTGAAGAACATGACAACCGGCGAGCAGCAGAGTGTAAAAGCCGAAGAACTGAAGAATATTCTTGCATAAGCAGGACTGAACATAAAGAAGAATCGACAGATGCCTTAAAGTTTCTGTCGATTCTTTATATTTCAACTATCTCGTCAAAGAGTACCTTCCACCCCATATCCGTGGCATGCCCAATCTTGAGGCCATAGAATCTTGTGCCCGAACGTCGGTACTCGGCAAGTTGCCTGCGTTGCGCATTGCCGCACATGGGAATGATAAAATCGGTACACCACAGCACATCGGCCGACGCGTACTCACCTTTGGCAAGCAAAGAGAACACCTCATCTATCATTTTCACGGCATTGGTGTCACCTGCCGACTTTTGCCTGAAGAAATCGAGCAGTGCAGTACGGTTGCGCTTTACATCAATCGGTTGTGCAGCTACAGAAAAGGAGACAAGAAAGAGGTTGCGCTGTTGACGATCGGCCAAGAGCAGCAGTTTCATCATCAACGAGTTCACCACAAGTTCCGGTTGACCGCTCATGCTGCCCGAACGGTCTACACACACAATCATGGGGCCTTTGAGCCTTGCAGGCTTGCTGTTCAGGTTCCTCGCAGGTTTCAGCATCTCACTCTTATGGCGGAAACTCTGCAGGCTATTGGTTGCATATCTGTACAGAAAGACATCGTACAGCGCGTCATCGCCACACAGTGCACACTCGAAAGGCAACATGGAACGTATGTCCTGCCCAAGCGTCACTCCAAGGATGTCACTCTTTGAGGCATGCTCCAGTTTCATTCCGCCGCCATATGATACAGACATATGCTCCGAGCCGTCATCATCAGCAATGCGACCCATAAGGTTTGCAATACGCTCAAGCTGCGGATATCTTTTCTGCACCTTGACAACGCGCAGATACTGTTCAAAGAGAAGAGTATTCCACTGTCCTCCCATCATTCCCCATGCCTGGAAGAACATCTCCTTTTCAACATCGTTCCTTTTAAGATACTCGGGAATTGTTTCAAGGTTCTGTTTTAAGGTCCTGCTATTGCGTTCACGTATCTCATCAACATCGTGCCGCTGCTGTTCCTGCCTGCGGCGGTCAAAAGCCTTGCTCCAATCATCAATCATCTTTTTCCAGACCTCGTCATCGGCAAGCCCGCCCTCACTACCGAGTTTCTCCCTGTAATAACGTTCATCGAAGCCGAACTTCTGGAACTCATCACTTATCTCGGAGAGAAGACGACTCCATCCGTCGCGTTTCTTGCGTTCGCTCCACAGTAAGGCATGCCCCATTTTCTGCTGCTGACCTTGAGCGCATGCCGTACGGAACTTGTCGCGCGTGACAATCTGCTTTATGAAAGCGAGCATGTTGTCATAGAAGACACGTGCCTTTACATCGTCACTCAACACGCAATATGCCACAAAAGGATCACCCATGACCTCATAGAGATAATTCTCAAGATAGTCAGTAGTGATCATACTCTCCCTGTCGGGCAAGACACCTGTCTGCACAAATGCGTCAAGAATATTCACATAGTGCCACCCTTCGGCATATCTGTCACTAACATCAGTCATAGAGCAACTCGCTTATATCGGCCCTTGTCAATGCAATGCGTTTCATTATTCCGCTTGCCACGGAACGCATCTGCTCCACATCGGCAGAGGCTATGAAGATATTGTCGGCAAGAGAGCAGTTCATACCGTTCAACGCCGTTGCTATCTGCTCCACCTCAGTCTCATAATCATACCCATCGGCATTAAAGAGATTGCCTTGTCTACTATTCAGTGCCGCCATCTCACTTGCCGTGTAACGCTCCAGTTCACAACGCACACCGTTGACATACAGGAACTCGCGGTCACGCATGAGCCTCACCTTCTCGCCATCATTGTAGTTTGTAGCACCAAAAGCCCTGATACGTTGCTTGACAGCATCAGTGGAATCAGTGTACAGATGCCCCGACGCGGGAGTACGCTCCGTAATATTCGGCAGACGGTGAAAATCGGAAGCAAAGATATACGTGTTACCTGTGTTGTAGGTACTTAGCCTGTAGTAGAAATCGTCGAAGAGAATGAGGTTGGCATCCTCGGGGCGCGCCTGCATTTTTGACTCTGCCAACGCTGCAGCAGCACGTTTCAGTCGCACAGCCTTTTCAACACGTTGCTGCAACAAGGCATGGCGTCTGTTCACGGCTGCAAACAATGAATCAATTACAGCCTCACGCACTACCCCGCACTCGGCAGGCTCATTCCAAAGGCAATATGCCAGCACTGCAATATCCGACAGGTTGGCAACACTGCGCCCGTGCACAAAAGCCGATGCACGCAAAAGGTTCACAGCCTTTTTCCAACGGCGGTCACTCACATATATGCCGTAGACTGCCCCGCTCTCCTTGTCCGTGATGTTCCTCAACCGCTCACGTATGTAAAGGATACTCTCCTTGACGCTATCATCTACCCCAACCGCAGCAATCTCTTTTCGCCAGCTGTCATATTCGGCAGCAGTTATCTGCAATTGCTCCGTTTTTGCAGGACTGTACACCTCATCGGTATCAAAAATCATCGAGAAGAAGGCATTGTTGTCCTTGACGCCATGTGATATATAACGCACAAGGAACCTGTCCCACAGGGCATCGAGTCCCTCACCCTCGGCAGGCAGTTCATTACTTGCTGCTACAAGCAGTTTAAGAGGAAGCGCCACCTCGCTGTTGCCATTGCGGAAGATCTTTTCATTGAGCGCCGTGAGCAAGGTGTTCTGTATCGCCGGCCCAGCCTTCCATATCTCATCCAGAAAGACCACATCGGCAGTTGGCAGATAGCCGTCAATGACACGCTCGTATGTATCGTTCTCCTTGAGCCTGCTGATGCTTACCGGGCCGAATATGTCATCGGGAGTACTGAAACGCGACATGAGATACTCGAACGAGCGCGCACCGGCAAAGGCATCCTTCAGCCTACGAGCCACCATACTCTTTGCCACTCCCGGAGGGCCAAGAAGAATCATACTCTCACCAGCCAACGCTGCCAACATCCCCAACCGCAGTTCGGTTTCCTTCTCATACACCCCACGGCCTATCTCGCCAAGCAAAGCCAAAATTCTCTCCCTTATACCCATTTTTGCACTCATATTTATGCGAAGATAGAAATAATCTGCACAAAATCAAACGGTGCACCAATGCGGGAGTTACAAAAAGCACCTCTTATATAAAAATAAGCATAATTTATTTTGCCAACAATTCGGTTTGCACTATTTTTGTACTATAGTATGCCTGCGTGATAACACTCCACAGACAGAAAAGACGAAACTTTACAAATTAAAACAAATACACTATGGATGTTATTAAGAATTTGATTGAGCGCGCTCAGCAGAACAAGCAGCGCATCGTTCTCCCCGAGGGTACAGAGGAGCGTACATTGAAAGCAGCCGACAAAGCAGTTGCCGATGGCATTGCCGAGATCATTCTCCTTGGCAACAAGGAAGAGATTCTCTCTTTGGCACAGCAGCACGGTCTTGCAAACATTGAGAAGGCTACAATCATCGATCCTTGCAACAACCCAGATGCAGAGAAGTATGCGAACTTGCTTTTTGAGTTGCGTAAGGCAAAGGGCATGACAATGGAGGATGCACAGAAACTCGTTTGCAACCCATTGTATCTTGGCTGCCTCATCATCAAGAACGGCGATGCCGACGGTCAGGTAGCAGGTGCACTCAACACTACAGGTAATGTATTGCGTCCTGCATTGCAGATCATCAAGACAACTCCGGGTATCAGCTGCGTAAGCGGTGCCATGATGCTCATCACAAACGCTAAGGAGTATGGCGAGGACGGCGTTCTCTTTGTTGCCGACGTTGCGGTTACTCCACAGCCAGATGCAAACCAGCTCTCACAGATTGCAGTATGTACAGCACAGACAGCAAAGGCTATCGCAGGCTTTGAGGAGCCACGCGTTGCAATGCTCAGTTTCTCTACAAAGGGTTCTGCAAAGCACGAGATGGTAGACAAGGTTGTTGAGGCTACAAAGCTTGCACACGAGCTTGATCCAGAACTTTCAATTGACGGCGAGTTGCAGGCCGACGCTGCACTTGTTCCATTCGTAGGACAGAGTAAGGCTCCAGGCTCAAAGGTTGCCGGCAAGGCAAACGTTCTCGTATTCCCTGACCTTGGCGCTGGTAACATCGGTTACAAGCTCGTTCAGCGTTTGGGTAATGCCGAGGCTATCGGTCCCGTACTCCAGGGTATCGCACGTCCTGTAAACGACCTTTCACGCGGTTGTTCAATCGAGGATGTATACATGATGATAGCAATCACAGCCAACCAGGCAATTGCAGCTAAGAAGTAATTCAGGTAACAAACTAATAAAGACACAAAAAAATGAAGATTCTTGTATTGAACTGCGGAAGTTCATCAATCAAATATCAGCTCATTGACATTGAGTCAAAGGACGTTATTGCAAAGGGTGGTATCGAGAAGATTGGTCTCGAGGGTTCATTCATCAAGTTCAACCTCCCCAACGGCGAGAAGGAGACTATCTTCGCTTCAATTCCAGAGCACACTATCGGTGTACGCCTCATTTTCGACATCTTGACAAGCGAGAAGTTCGGCGCCATCGGTTCTATCGATGAGATTGATGCCGTTGGTCACCGCATGGTACACGGTGGTGAGAAGTTCAGCGCTTCTACACTGCTTACCGATGAGGTTCTCGAGGTATTCGAGGCTTGCAACGACCTTGCTCCACTCCACAACCCAGCAAACCTCAAGGGTGTAAACGCTGTCAAGGAGGTAGCTCCTGAGATGCCACAGGTTGGTGTATTCGACACAGCTTTCCACCAGACTATGCCTGACTATGCATACATGTACGCTCTCCCATACGAGCTTTATGAGCAGTATGGCGTACGCCGCTACGGTTTCCACGGAACATCACACCGTTACATCACAAAGCGTGCGTTGGAGATGTTGAACATGCCTGCAGAGGGCAGCAAGATCATCACTTGCCACATTGGTAACGGTGCTTCAATCGCAGCTGTGAAGGATGGCAAGAGCGTTGATACCTCAATGGGTATGACTCCACTTGCAGGTCTCATGATGGGTACACGCAGTGGCGATGTTGACCCGGGAATCTTCCCATACGTTATGGAGAAGACAGGTCTTGACATGCAGGGTATGATCGACATGCTCAACAAGAAGTCAGGTGTAGCAGGTATCACAGGCATTTCATCGGACATGCGTGAGGTTAAGGCTGCTGCCGACGAGGGCAACAAGCGTGCTCAGCTTTCAAACACAATGAACTTCTACCGCATCAAGAAGTACATCGGTGCCTACGCTGCAGCCATGGGCGGTGTTGATGTAATCATCTTCGCAGGTGGTGTAGGTGAGAACCAGCAGGATTGCCGTGAGGCAGCACTCGAGGGCCTTGAGTTCCTTGGTGTTGAGCTCGACAAGGAGGTAAACAACAAGATGCGTGGCGAAGAGGCTGTACTCTCAACTCCAAATTCAAAGGTTAAGGTATTGCTTATCCCAACAGATGAGGAAATGATGATTGCAAGCGACACTTACGAGATCGTAAAGAACTTGAAGTAATTCTCAAGCCAATAACATAAAAATCAGCCTTTCTGTAAAGAAAGGCTGATTTTATTATAAGTATATCCACTTCACTCAACCACTGCCGATGAACGCGCCTCGCTTCTCTTAAGGAAGTCAAGCATATAACGGGCCTCATCGAGCATCTCTTCAACTGTCTTCACAGCCTTGATGGCCTGCGACAATTCAAATACAGTACGTATGGCATCAGCATCGGCAGCACGCAATGTATAATTTACCTTTCCGTTTGCACCGGACAGTTCAACCTCAATTGTTCCTTGGGTAGCCACTACAAAATCCACAAGGCCACCATCCTCGCCATACCTGTAGTCACGGCGCTCATTGTTCACCCCCAGATCCTTGAAAGTCCTCTCAAGGAAAGGCTTGTCACAAGAGACATAAGTATCACCCATAGAGAGTTTCACAGTCTTGTGCTTGATGCTCTTGCCACGATAGAAAGATGTCAGATACATTGTACCGTCTTCGTATACACTGGCACGCAGGAAGTTGTTGAATGCGTTCAGCGCAATAGCCTGCGAAGGCGCTGTGTAATAACCCTTCTCGTGGTAGCGCTTATCCTTGGTAAAGTCAAAACCGACTGCCATTGAGTCACGCACGGCAATGAGCGACTGCAGCTCCTCCTCAAAGTAAACCACATTGCGTTCATTCTCCTTTATCATAGCTTCACGGCGCAGCTTCTCGGCCTCGCGTAGTGCCTTGTAAGCCTTTGGCGATACAATCTTTATACTGTCGAGCAGAACACGCGCATTGTTGTACTTGCCGTTCTCATATTCAATGCGGGCACGTGACAAGAGCTCATCGGCCGGATCCTCAACCTTTGATACACACGAGACAATGAAAAGCGCCACAATGGCCAATAGTGCAGTTTTACCGTTTTTTATAAAATTCCCCATAATTGTGATTCAAGTTTCCACAAAAGTAGCATTAATAATCGTTATTCGCAGCATAGTGCGATTTTTTTTGCCCATCACGGCATTTATTGTACAGTTTTAACGGGTATCGTTTTATTTATAATGTCAAATTGAGTATCTTTACAAGCACAAAATTGATACAACGATGTATAAGCCAACAAGAGAAGAACTTTGCAGACTGCTTGACACCCCAATATTCCGCAAGATTTCGGAAACGGCCGATGAGTTAGGCGTGGAATGCTATGTCGTTGGCGGATATGTACGCGATATATTCCTTGAGCGCCCATCGACCGACATTGACGTGGTTGTTGTTGGCAAGGGCATAGAGATGGCACGCGCCTTCAGCAAGAAACTGGGCAAAGGAGCACACCTTGCCGTATATGCGAACTTCGGTACCGCACAGGTAAAATACAAGGAGCACGAGATAGAATTCGTTGGTGCACGCAAGGAGAGCTACAGCCACGACTCACGCAACCCTATTGTTGAGGACGGCACACTCGAGGACGACCAGAACCGCCGTGACTTCACCATCAACGCAATGGCAATATGCCTCAATGCACACCGCTTTGGCGAGCTTGTCGACCCATTTGACGGAATGCTTGACCTTGAGGACCGCATAATCAGCACACCATTGGAGCCCGGCATAACATTCAGCGACGACCCGTTGCGCATGATGCGTTGCATACGTTTTGCAACACAGCTCAACTTCCATATAGAGGAGGAGACTTTCCAGGCCCTTTGCGACAATAAGGAGCGTATAAAGATAATCTCACGCGAGAGAATCAATGACGAGCTGAACAAGATACTTCTCTCACCCGTACCATCAAAAGGATTCATTGAGCTCGACCGTTGCGGACTGCTCGAAATCATCTTCCCACAGCTTGCAGCAATGCAGGGCGTTGAGACACGCAACGGCTACAGCCACAAAGAGATGTTCTACCACACCCTCGAGGTGCTCGACAACATCGCAAAGCACACCAATGACCTATGGCTCCGTTGGGCAGCACTGCTGCACGATATAGGCAAGCCCAAGACAAAGCGTTGGGACCCGATACTGAAGTGGACTTTCCACAACCACAACATCGTTGGCGAGAAGATGGTATTAAAGCTGTTCCGCGAATACAAGATGCCGCAGAACGAGAAGATGCGCTACGTAGCCAAGCTCGTGTCACTGCACATGCGCCCCATAGCCATTGCCGACGATGAGGTTACAGACTCTGCCGTACGACGCCTGCTTTTTGATGCCGGCGATGACATTGATGACCTGATGATACTCTGCGAAGCCGATATCACATCAAAGAACGAGGTACGCAAGAAGCAGTTCCTCAACAACTTCCAGATTGTACGCCAGAAGCTCAAGGACATTGAGGAGAAAGACCGCATACGCAATTTCCAGCCACCGGTAAACGGCGAGGAGATCATGCAGATATTCGGTTTGGGACCATGCGCCGAGATTGGAAAGCTCAAGAGCGCCGTAAAGGACGCCATACTTGACGGGGTAATCCCCAACGAACATGATGCCGCACTGCAATACATACTTGATTGTGCTGCAAAATTGGGACTCACACCATGCAACAACTGACAACCATGAAAAGAATTCTCTATACACTAACCTTGGCATTGCTGTTCACTACAGCAACGGCACAGGAGATCTCATACGGCGAATATATGGAGCGAGTGATGAACAACAACATCGCCCTTACAGCCAAAAGAATGGATATTGAGATTGCCGATGCCGCAGTAACCGGCAGCCAAGTATACAACGACCCGAGCATAGCCCTCGCATACACCAACAACGAGGACTGGAGCAAAGGCCTTGGACAGGGCATTGAACTTGAATTGGGCAAGACATTCACATTCGGTGTGCGCCGTAGCCGCATTGACCTTGCCGAGAGCGAGCGCGCACAGGCCGTTGCACTGTTGGAGGAGTATATGCGCAATTTCCGTGCCGACGCCACCATCGCCTTCCTTGAGCACCTGCGTGCAGGAATGCTGCTTGATGAGGCGACAGAAATATACAGTGACCTCAGCGAGGTTACTGCGAACGACAGTTTGCGTTACCAGCGTGGCGACATCGCACACAGCGACTGGCTCGAGAGCCGCATGGCACAGGGAGTGGCAAAGAATGCAATGCTGGCAGCCGAGGCCGGACTGCGCAACACAGCCATAAAGTTGGGTTACTACATGGGCAATATGGAGAATGCCGAGAACCTTAAGGGTACAGGAACATTGGAAATCTCAAACCAAGCTGCAGATCTTGAGCACTACACAACCACAGCTTTGGAACACCGTGCAGATCTTGTCGTTGCACTCAGCAATGCCGACATTGCCGTTGCAGCCCAAAAGTTCAACAAGGCACAGCGCCGCCCCGAACTGGATGTAGTGCTTGGAGCGACATACAACATCGCCGATCCCAATTTCACAACCATAAAGGCAGGTGTTGCCATGCCACTGAAGTTCTCTAATCTGAACAAAGGCGCACGCCTGATGGATGAACTCCTTGTCAAACAGGCAAATGTTGAAATAGAGGAGGCATGCCTGATGGTAACTGCCGAGGTAATGCAGGCATACAACAATTTCAAATATGCCGACAGGCAGAGCGAGACATTCTCGGGCGCAATGTTGGGCGACATGGAAAAGGTTGTAGAGAGCAAGAGAAAAGCCTACGAAATGGGCGAAATCCCATTCCTTGACTACCTTATTGTACAGCGTAACGAGAACGAGATGCGCGGAGAGTATATCGACGCCCTCTTTGGCAAGGCAGTAGCCTGGGTTGAGCTGCAACGTTCAATAGGCATAGAACTCAAGTTCAGAACCGGAGAATAAGCAGACAGATATTACAGATACGACAAGCGCGGCATCAGATTGATGCCGCGCTTTGTTTATAGATCCTTGCTCTCGCCTTCTATAAAGTATTTACGCTCTATAGTCTTGCCGTCGAGAACTACGTAGGCAAATGTCGATATCCAGTCGCCAAGGAATATGCAGCGTGACTTCTCGCCCAATGGCATATCGATATCTATGTGGCGATGGCCGAAGATGAAACAATCAACCGACTCGTGCGTTTCAAGATATTTGTTTGCAAAGACTATACAATCCTCCTTTTCGGCACCAAGGAACGGGGTATCTCCTTTGACCTTATGCTTGACCATGCTGTATTGGGACCACTTGTGCCCCATCCAAAGACTCCAACGTGGATGCAGCATAGAGAAAGCCCAACGGGTCAAACGGCCACGGAACATTGCACGCAGTACCTTATATCCACGTTGCCTTGAGAATTCATCGCCATGTGCAAGGAATATCTCGTTGCCATATAGCTCCACAAGGCAAGGCTCGCGGTGTATTGTCATGCCGCACTCCTTCTCCAGATAGTCAAGACACCACTGGTCGTGATTGCCTGTAAAGAAATGCACCTCCACTCCCCTGTCGGTCAGCTCGGAGATTTTTCCGAGAAAACGTGTAAAACCTTTGGGAACCACATAGCGGTGCTCGTACCAGAAGTCGAACACATCGCCAAGCAGATAGACTGCAGCAGCCTCATTCTTTATCTTGTCCAGAAACGAGACCACGCGGCGCTCATGGGTACGGCGGTGCTCAATGGCCCACGAACCAAGATGCACATCGGAGAGGAAATATATCTTTTTCATAACATAATGCTTCTTATAGCAAGCCCAGCTCGAGCTTTGCCTCCTCGGTCATTAGCTCCTGGCTCCATTCGGGCTCAAAGACAAGGTTCAGATTCAAGGCCTTGACACCCTCAATTGACTCCACCTTCATTCTCACGTCCTCCATCATAAAGTCGGCAGCAGGACAGGTGGGCGCAGTCAATGTCATGTCTATATCCACCACGAACTCATCACTTACCTCAATGCGGTAGATAAGTCCAAGGTCATATATGTTGACAGGTATTTCAGGGTCATACACTGTCTTAATCATTTCAACGATTTTCTCTTCTATTTCAAACTTTTCCATATCATCATCTCTTTTTTCAGAGGCGAGCCTCATCGTTATAACTGAAATATGCACCGTCCGTAATCACAATGTGGTCGAGCAGACGTATATTCATAACCCTGCATGCTTGGGCAAGGTTTTCAGTGAGTTTGTCATCCTCGCGGCTTGGCTTTATGTTGCCCGACGGATGATTGTGGCACAAAGCAATCGTTGTG
Organism: Bacteroidaceae bacterium; assembly: GCA_017555845.1. Lineage (GTDB taxonomy): Bacteria > Bacteroidota > Bacteroidia > Bacteroidales > Bacteroidaceae > HGM04593. The sequence continues at coordinate 59,422 of JAFZFO010000030.1, forward strand.
GCACGTTTCATCAGAGCCTCACGCATTACCAGGCGTATATCGACAACCGTTGCCGTGAGACCACCCGTACCAATTAGAACATGGTCAATCACGCGGTTCATCCTGTTGAGCAGCATCACATAACAGCGTTCCACTGGGGAATCACAAAGTATCGGGTGGAAATAGCGGTAAAGGTCGTGCGACGATGTAATGCAGGGTTGCTCGCCCTCATTACCCTCGCGACGCTTCCATAGCTCGCAGGCAGCGACAATGGTAATGGCCTTCGCCGGACCTATGCCCCTGAAGGTACAAAGGTCATCGACCGACAGTTTTGCCAGTTCCGAAATTCTGTTTCCGCAGGATTCAAGAACACGTTTCATGAGGTCGACAGCACTCTCCTCGTCGTTACCCGAGCCCACAAGAATTGCCAACAACTCCGACTTGCTGAGTGTCGAAATGCCGTTCTTGATAGCCTTCTCGCGCGGACGGTCGTCTACAGCCCACTCCTTTATGCTCTTTTTCTGCTTACCCTCTGTCATCAGCCTCTGTTATATATTTTTGTAAGGTTCTTCTTTGTTTCAAGCGGTTGCTTCAATATCATCTTGAACCAGAATGCCTTGAGGAAACCTGTTCCATAACCGGCAATCTGCACAGCCGCAGCCACCACCGACATTAGCGCAACCTTCAGACTCCTGTTCTTGAACAACGAGTCAAAGAAGATGAGCAGGGCATACAGCAACGGCAACAGCAACAACCATGGGCAGAATATCGATGCTACCAACAACGCCACCCCAAGTACAAGCAAGAGCGCGGGCGCAGTGTGTACAATCTTCAATGAGCCGGGGTGCAGAATCTGCAGCCATATTCTCGCCTGACCGAAGTTGTTGACCTGTTTGAAGAAACGGCCCATGTCAATGCGACGCTTGTGATATACAAAGACTGGGCGTATAAGACGGATCTTGAAACCGGCATTACGGATGCGGATGCTAAGGTCAATATCCTCGCCCATCATATCCTTGAAATCGCCCACTGTGTCATAGACCTTCTTTGAAAAGCCCATGTTGAATGTTCGTGGACAGAACTTCTCCATCACAGCCTTGCCACCGCGTATACCACCTGTTGTCCAGAACGATGTCATGGCATGGCTTACGGCCTTTTGCATATCCGAGAACGAGCTGTCGGCAGCATCGGGACCTCCGAAGCAATCGGCATAGTCACTTGCCATCTCGGCCTCAAGCTTCTCAAAATATGTCGGGGGCAGTATCACATCGGAATCAAAGAACAGCAGATAGTCGCCTGTAGCCCTCTGCATTCCATAGTTACGTGTCTCGCTACGGCCTGAATTCTCCTTATAGTAATAGTGGATAGTAAAAAAAGAACGATAGTGATCAAGTAAATGATCACATCGTTCTTTTGAGCCATCCTCTATAATAAGCAACTCAAATGGTTTTACCGTCTGAGCCGACAGGCTGTCGAGCAGTTCCTTAACTTCTCCTGGCCTGTTATAAACCGGGACAATTATAGAGTATAACAAATCTTTGTTTTTTTAAAAAAGTTAACTTGTCCATTAAAAAGTGGGAGAACAAGGCTTGCGGTAAAGGCGTAATACCGGAGTTTACTTTAGTAAATGAGGATTTACGCCTTGCCGTATAACGCAGTTATCTCCTTTTTAATGAGTCAAGATTTATGCCTTTACACGACCTACGTAAGAACCGTCGCGAGTGTCAATCTCAACAAGCTCGCCCTCGTTGATGAAGAGAGGAACGCGAACCTCGGCACCAGTCTCCACTGTAGCAGGCTTTGTTGTGTTAGTCGCTGTATCACCCTTGAGACCTGGCTCTGTGTATGTAACTTCAAGAACAACCTTTACAGGCATATCAGCATAAAGGATTGTCTCTGTTGAAGCGTCGGTAACAACCTCAAGTGTCATACCCTCCTTCATGAAAGCAACACCGTTGATCTGCTCTGAAGCGATAGTTACCTGCTCGAAAGTCTCCTGGTTCATAAATACATACTCCTCGCCCTCCTGATAGAGATACTGGTATGGACGGCGCTCAACGCGTACATCCTCGAGTTTCTCACCAATATTGAAACGACGATCCAACACATAGCCGTCAACAACATCCTTAAGCTTTGTACGCATGAATGTGTTACCCTTACCTGGCTTTACGTGCAAGAAATCGATACAGAAATACAACTTACCATCCATGCGGATTGCTGTACCCTTTTTAATGTCTTCTGCATTAATCATAAATCTACTATTTTTTGAATTAAACTATTTTTTTCCTGAAAAACTTTGCAAATATAGCAAAAACGAGCGAAATAATATCAAGCTTGCTTGAATATTTCACAGCGAGTGCCAATTATATTGGAGCTTTAGCTCAAATATAGTTCAAACGAGCGAAAAATATCAAGTTTATTTGATTATTTCACAGCGAGTGAGAGTATATTCGCGATTTATCGCAAATATAGTAGTTCAAACGAACGAAAGTTTGTACAAATGAGTGAATAAAATCTATTTTATTTCCAACGAATGCAGGCAAACTTGGGCCAAGTCAAATAATATCAAGTCCTACTTGATTATTTCACAGTCCGCCATCAAAGTCCTTTCAGAATAGGCATTTTTTTACTATTTTTGCAACAATTTTTGAAAAGCGCATTTACCCGCATGAATATGTATGTATACCAACATGTTAAATACGTTTTCAAATTAAACCTTTTTATATTTTCCGAGTCAAAATACTATTAAACAATACAGAAAAAAATGAACAGATATCTTAAATGGGGATTTGTGGTAGCCATTGCTGCCGGAGCATCGGTTTACGGATATTTCCAACTGACTCCACGACAGAACGAAGAACTTGCAAAAGTTGACAACACACCTGCCAAAAGCAACAAGAAAGTACTTAACGTAACCGCAAAGATTCTGAAGCCACACCTGCTTACCGATGAGATTCTTACCGTGGGTAAACTGGTGCCGGACGAGGAGGTACAACTCAC
>JAFZFO010000003.1 GCA_017555845.1 Bacteroidaceae bacterium
GCAACCTCTTTTGTTACCTCGGCACTGTTCTTGTTCTCAATCCACTTCTGTGCAAGAGCCTTGAGCTCCTCGCTGCAGCCTGCGCATGCCTGAACCTCTGTGAAGAGTCTCTCAAGACGCTCGCGCATCTTGTTCTCGGCAAGCTTCATACCCAAACCGAACTCGCAGAAGTCCTCGAACAATGAGTTTGCCCATGTAGGACCTTCGCCCTTCTCGTTTGTGGTGTATGGTGTTGAAGGTACTGAACCGGTATAGATAGAAGAACATCCTGTAGCGTTGGCAACGATCTCGCGGTCACCGAAGAGCTGTGTCAACAGCTTCACGTATGGAGTCTCACCGCAACCTGAACAAGCGCCCGAGAACTCGAACAATGGAGTCGCGAACTGTGAGTTCTTTGGATTACTCTTCACGTCAACAAGGTGCTGCTTGCTCTTTACGTTCTTCACGCAGTAATCCCAGTTTGCAGCCTCGTGTCTCTCCTCCTCCAATGGAACCATTGTGAGGGCCTTGCCTGTCTTTGGATGTCCCGGACAGATGTCGGCGCAGTTGCCGCAGCCAAGACAGTCGAGCACGCTCACCTGAATGCGGAAGTGCATGCCCTTCATTGCTGCAGGAGCCTTCATCTCAATCTTGTCGGCGTTCAGGCCGGCAGCCTCCTGCTCATCCATTACAATTGGACGGATGGCAGCGTGAGGACATACGAACGCACAACGGTTACACTGTATACAGCTCTCCTTGTTCCACTTTGGAACGAATGCGCTCACACCGCGCTTCTCATAAGCCGATGTACCTACAGGCCATGTACCGTCCTCGAGTCCCTTGAATGCCGAAACGGGGAGCTTGTCACCCTCCTGGGCATTGATTGTGCGTACAATCTTTGTGATGAACTCCGGCTCATCGCGCTTCTCCTCAACATCATCGGGGAGGTTTGCCCATGCCGGGTCAATTGCCAACTTGTGGTATTCGCCACCGCGGTCAACGGCAGCGTTGTTCTTGTCAACGACATCCTGTCCCTTCTTGCCGTAAGACTTCACGATGAACTTCTTCATCTGCTCAACAGCAAGCTCAACAGGGATTACACCTGTGATGCGGAAGAATGCACTCTGCAAGATTGTATTTGTGCGGTTGCCAAGGCCAATCTCCTGGGCAATCTTTGTTGCGTTGATGTAGTATACGTTGATATTCTTCTCGGCAAAACATCTCTTTACCTTGTTAGGCAGGTTCTTTGCAAGCTCCTCGCCCTCCCAAACAGTGTTCAAGAGGAATGTACCGCCATCCTGCAAGCCGCGTGTGACATCATACATCTTCAGGTATGCCTGAACGTGGCAAGCTACAAAGTTAGGAGTGTTTACAAGGTATGTGCTGCGGATGGGCTTGTCGCCGAAACGCAGGTGTGAGCAGGTGAAACCACCCGATTTCTTTGAGTCATATGAGAAGTATGCCTGGCAATATTTCTCGGTGTTCTCACCGATGATCTTGACAGAGTTCTTGTTTGCACCTACTGTACCGTCGGCACCCAGACCATAGAACTTGGCCTCGAACATGCCGTCAACCACAGCAATCTCCTCCTTCTTGGGGAGTGAAAGGAATGTGACGTCGTCAACGATACCCACTGTAAAGTGGTTCTTTGGCTCGGGCAATGCAAGGTTCTCATAAACGCCCATGATGAGCGCCGGTGTCGTGTCGTTTGCAGCCAATGCAAAACGTCCGCCAACGATTGTAGGATTGAGCTCTCTCAGTTCGGGAGTGCTTGAGAATGCCTCGACAACATCAAGGTACAAAGGCTCGCCGTTGCTGCCAGGCTCTTTTGTGCGGTCGAGCACTGCAATGCGCTTCACTGTCTTTGGCATTACTGCAGCAAGGTACTTGACAGAGAATGGACGGTAAAGATGAACGCTTACCAAACCAACCTTCTCGCCACGTGCCATCATGTAGTCGATAGCCTCCTTGATAGCCTCTGTTGCAGAACCCATAACCACGATTACGCGGTCGGCATCCTCGGCACCATAATATGTGAAAGGAGCATATTTGCGGCCTGTGATAGCCGAAATCTTGTCCATGTACTCGGCAACGATGTCGGGAACAGCATTGTAGAATGGGTTCTCGCTCTCCTTGTGTGTGAAGAATGTCTCTGGGTTCTCGGCTGTACCACGTACAACTGGATGAGTTGGGCTCAATGCTCTGTCGCGGAACTCCTGGATGCAGTTCCAGTCAACCAATGGCGCAATCTCCTCCTGTTCAATGAGCTCAATCTTCTGGATCTCGTGTGATGTACGGAAACCGTCGAAGAAGTTAAGGAAAGGAATGCGGCTCTTCAATGTCGCGAGGTGTGCAACTGGCGCAAGGTCCATGACCTCCTGTACCGAACCTTCGCAAAGCATTGCGAAACCTGTCTGGCGGCAAGCCATGACGTCCATGTGGTCACCGAAGATACTGAGTGAGTTACCTGCGAGTGAACGTGCCGAAACGTGGAACACAGTTGGCAACTTCTCGCCGGCAATCTTGTACATATTTGGAATCATGAGCAGCAGACCCTGCGATGCAGTGAAGGTGTTTGTCAAGGCACCTGCCTGCAATGAACCATGGAGTGCGCCTACTGCACCGCCCTCTGACTGCATCTCCTGCACCATTACGGTCTCGCCGAAAAGGTTCTTGCGGCCCTGGGCTGCCCATTCGTCAACATATTCAGCCATTGTTGATGATGGTGTGATAGGGTAGATGGCTGCTACCTCGGAAAACATGTACGCAACGTGTGCTGCGGCCTGGTTTCCGTCACAAGTAATGAATTTCTTAGTTTTTGTCATAAGTCAAATTTATTTTATTTATCTATTTAACACTGAAAGCAACGCTTTTTGCCATGGTTTTTGTTTCACGGCGCCAAGCTAAATAAGTAGTCGTAATCGCAAATGTACAAAATAATTGGAAATACATTGAAAAAATGGCATAAAAATGACTACTTTTGTGATAATTTAATTCCAATTATGAAAAAGTTACTGCATTTTATGACTCTGTTGTCGCTGTTGCCGCTTTTTGCGGTGGCACAAAATGCCGTGCAGGACAGTGAGCAGTTGTATAATATTGGTAACTATCGCAATAAATCCCTGCAATCTCCCAAATATGAGTACCGCGCCGTGTGGCTTACCACAATAGAGAATCTCGATTGGCCCCACACACAGGTCAAGACTCCCGCCGATGTTGAACGCCAGAAGACAGAACTTGTTGTTATTCTCGATTCATTGCAGGCAATGCACATCAATACCGTACTCTTGCAGACGCGTGTGCGCGGAGATGTGATATATCCTTCTTCTATAGAACCCTTTTCGCATGTGCTCACTGGCGTGTCGGGGAAATCGCCCGGTTACGACCCTTTGGCTTTTGCCATCGAGGAGTGTCACAAGCGTGGCATGCAGCTGCACGCGTGGCTGGTAACCCTGCCGCTTGGCAAGGTCGAGCATGTAAGGCGTCTTGGCAGGAACTCCTTGCCAAGCAAGAAAAACAGCCTTTGTACACGCTACAAGGGCTCTTGGTATATGGAACCGGGTAACCCCGCAACGGCCCATTACATCACGGAACTTGTAAAGGAGATTGTCAATAATTATGATGTCGATGGCATACACCTCGACTATGTGCGTTATCCCGACAGTGTCGACGGATACCCCGATGGCTCTCTTTTTGTGAGACATGGCAAGAAAATGTCGCTTGCCGCCTGGCGCCGTTCCAATATAACACGCATTGCATCAAGTGTGTATTCTGCGGTAAAGGAGTTGAAGCCGTGGGTGCGTGTTAGTTGTGCACCACTTGGAAAGTACAATAACCTTACCCGCTACAGCTCACTTGGCTGGGATGCCTACAATACCGTCTATCAGGATGCACAGGGATGGCTGCGCGATGGTGTGATGGATGTCCTTTTCCCCATGCTCTATTTCAACGGCAATAACTTCTATCCCTTTGTCCTCGACTGGTGCGAGAACCGTTACGGCCGTCACATAGCTCCGGGAATAGGTATCTACCGTCTTTTGCCCGAGCATGGAGGATGGAACCCTATTGAGATAAAGCGCCAGATGCATACCTCGCGCAGTGCAAATGCCAATGGTATAATGATGTTCCGCACAGCCCACCTTGTCGGTAATGTAGGTGGTGCGCGCGATATCTATACAAGTATTTATGACAGGCCTGCATTCGTACCACCAATGGACTGGATTGCCGATGCTCCCCAAAAGCCCCAAGTGACTCTCTGCCAGCGTGATGAAGAGGGTGTGAGCCTGGAGTGGAACGCGGTGGAGCCCGCCGATGGTTTCCCGGTAGTGCGCTACAATGTCTATGCTGCAATTGGCGATACAATCGATATCAGCAATCTCAACAATCTGGTTGCAGCGGAGCAGACGGTGACATCCTTCCGTTGGAACTGTCGCAGCAACAACAGCATGACAATGGCCGTTACGGCTGTCGATGCCTGTGGGGTGGAGAGTGAACCTGCATACATATATCCTTCCATTGCCGGTTCAATGGAGCGTGGCAGTCTCATCGGTCTGCCTGAGCCGCACTCCTGGGGACAACGTATCGTTGTCAAGGATCTCTTTGACCGTCAGGTCTATTATGGCAAGTATTGTCGTCGTTTCGATGTGTCGGGTTTTGCTGCCGGGCGTTATATCCTTACGGTCCACAACCGTCACGGAGCACTGTTGCACCGCGTGGAGTTTGTAAGGTAATGTGAAAACTGAAAACTGAAAGCGGAAAACTGAAAGGTGATAGCAATATATAAAAACGACGATTGGGCCCCAATCGTCGTTTTTATATATAGCTTAATTGATTCTTTTTACTTCTTCTCCTTGTTGCCGAATATTGAGAAGTGTACATATCTCTTTGGGTTCTCCTTCAAGTCCTCAAGCAGATCCTCTGCAGCCTGGCAAGTCTCGTTGAGCTTGGTGTAGAGTGTTGTATCATTCAACAGCATGCCTGCAGTGCCGTTTCCTTCGTTGAGGGCTGTAGTAATCTGCTGGATGTTGTTGAGTGAAGCCTCAAGGCTCGCAATCATACTGCCATAGTCAACCTCGCTGAGCTGTGATGATACCTTCAACAGGTCATCCTCAAGCTCTACAACTTTGCTCAATGCTTCGGGTATGTCGTTGCTTACAATGTTGTTCAGTTCGGCCGATGTCGTGTTCAACTGGCCTGTCAATGTCTCAAGGTTGTTCAATGTGTTGTTGATGGCGGGGTTCGAGAGAATGTTGTTGAGTGATGTCAGCATTGAATCCACCTTTGGCAACATAGCCTCAAGCTTTGGAACCATATTGCCTACTTCGCCCATTGCTCCGGCCTCAAGAACACCCTTGAGTGTAGAGCCCGGCTCAATTGTGCCTTCGCCCTTGCCCAGTACAATGCAGATGGTGCTACCGCCCATCAGCTTGTTGTGGATCTGTGCGTAGCTGCCCTCGGGCAATCTCATGCCCTGGTCAACGTTCACAGTCAGGTAAACCAGGTCGCTCTCGTTGAAATTGTGCTCAATAGAGCTTACATTACCCACCTTGCAACCGTTTACATACACAGGCGCCGAGTTTGTCAACTCGCCGATGTTTGAAAACTCGATACGGTACTTGTCGGTATCGTCAAAGATGTCGATACTCTTGAAAAAGTTGATCAGGAAATAGATTACGAACATTGCTGCCAATCCAAGCAGACCAACGATTAACTCACGTGAAAATTTTATCTTGCTCATTTTGTCTTTGTTTGCTTTTTGAAAATCTCTATAGCCTTTGCGGTGCTTATCTTCTCACCATTGAGGAATGCAATTACAAATGCGTCCTTGAACTTGTCCGCTATCTCTTTCTTCATTCTCAGTATCGCATTGTAGTCCTCGCTTTCGCCGTATGTGTACTTGTATACTCCGTTCTCTTTGTAATAATCGGTAGCAAGCCCCTTGAATCTCTTGTCATTGCTTTTCAGCTCGCTTTCCGATGCCATTATCTGTATCTTGAACACAGGCCTGTCGCTCTTGGCACTGCTCTCTTTCTTTGCAGTTGTCGGTGTGTCCGCGCTCTTTTTTGCCTCCTTGCTTCTGCCATAAAGCTCGTAATAGTTGGCAAAGCCGTCGAATATACCTTTTGCAAGCTTCTCCTGTCCCTCTTTGGATGCAATCAGGCTCTCATCCTTGCTGTTGGTTATGAAGCCCAATTCAACCAGGATGCTTGGCATCACTGTGCGGTGGAGTACAAGGAATCCGGCCGATGAAACGCCCCTGTCGTTCAGCGATGTTGTCTTCAACATTCCCTTCTGCACCATCTCGGCCAGTTTTACACTCATCTCCATGTCGTGGCTTCGCATGAGCTCGAAAATTATGTAGCTCTCGCTTGAACGTGGGTCAAAACCCTGGTATGTCTCCTCAAAGTTGTCCTCGGAAAGGATTACCTCATTCTCGTACATCGCCGCAGCTTTGGCCTCGGCATCGCTGCCTGCGCCAAGAGTAAAGGTCTGGCAACCGTTTGCGTTCCTGTTCTTGCTTGCGTTGGAGTGTATCGAGATGAACAGGTTGGCATTTTCCTTGTTCGCAATGTCGGCGCGTCGTGCCAATGGAATCTTTACATCGGTTGTGCGTGTGTAGATGACCTTGACCTCGGGGTATGCCTCGTTGATCATTTTGCCCAGCCTGTTCGATACGTTGAAGTTTATGTTCTTCTCCTGTGACTTCTTGCCAAGCGCACCGGGGTCAACACCGCCGTGGCCGGCGTCAATGACAACAGTGAAGGGCTTCTTGCCGCTCTTCTGTGCCATTGCATGAGGAATGGCTGCCATGAGCAGCAACAAGAAAAGGATAGTCTTGAAACTGTGGAGAATATATTTCATAAACAATCGGACTCCCTGAATTGTTTTGCGAAAAGCACAAAAACAGAGAAATTTTCTGCAAAAATACTGCATTTATTACAAATGGCAAAGCACCAAAAGAGATTTTGACTTTTTTTATATTTATAATGTAACTTATAGTTAATTAATATTGGAATACGCATTGAAGTGCTTGCTTTTTTTTGTATTTTCGCGTGGTTTATAAAATATGTCCAATGCATTTTTTAGAATTCAATATACGATACGATGTGAGCGATGGTGCAACAGTGCATCTCTGCTACAGACTCAGTGACAATGGCTCCGATATCCATGATTCACTACCATTGCGTGAGGTGCAGAAAGGGTGGTGGCAATGCTCTATGGAGGTCGACGACCGCTATGCCAATATAAACTATGGCTATGAGCTGCGCCTTGACGGCAAGAGTCTCTGCACCGAATGGGCCGGAACTCCCCATACCTTGCGTTTCAACTGCGTGAACCGCAACTATATAGTACACGACATGTGGCTCGATTCGCCTGCCGCTTGCTATGCCCGCACCAACCTTTTCCGTTTCTTCGACAAGCACGAGACAAAGCTTGACGAACCATCCATCAACTGGTATAACCGCAGTGTAACCTTCTCGGTCTATGCGACCGGTCTGCGCAGTGGCGAGCGCCTGCATCTTGTGGGCGATGCCGATGTTCTTGGCGCGTGGGAACCGTCCAGGGCTTTGCCAATGCAGCAGCGCGTGCCCAATCGCTGGAGTGTGACCTTTGATGTGGCTACATTGTGGAGCGGTGCGCTCAACTACAAGTTCATTGCCGTTGACGGCGATGGCAATGTTCGTTGGGAGGATGGCGATAACCGCCATATCCTTCTTCCCAATTTTGAGCAGAGTACCAACTATTTCTATCAGCTCGACGGCCTCTCGTTCGATGCCCCTTTGCTTCGTCTTGCAGGTACGGTAATTCCGCTCTTCTCCTTGCGTTCGGCTCACGGCTGGGGTATCGGTGATTTCGGCGATATAAAGCTGATGGCCGAATGGCTCTCATCAACAGGGCAGAAGATTCTGCAGCTGCTGCCCGTGAACGATACCACAGTGCGTGGCGGCAGTGAGGATTCATATCCTTACAACTGCGTGTCAGTCTATGCACTCAACCCCATATATGCCGATATGTCGGTATTGCCCGAACTTTCTAAAGCCCGTCGCAATGCCTTCTACCAGAAGGAACGCGAGGTTCTCAATGCGTTGCCTGCAGTTGATTATGCAAAGACATACCGCCTCAAAATAAACTACTTGCGTGAGCTCTTTGATGAGGTTGGCAGTGATGTCCTCGCAAGCGAGGGCTACCGTGCCTTTGAGGATGCACAGCAGCAGTGGCTCAAACCATATGCACTATTCCGTTTTCTCTCGTCACGCTTGCATAGCAACATTTGGGATTGGGGCGACTATTCGCACTATGACAGCACAACCGAACAACGTGTCGTTGTCGAGTACCCCGATGCAGTAAAGGAGATGCATTTCCACTGCTATGTACAGTATCTGCTCTTTACACAGCTCTCCGATGCCCATGACTATGCAAATAGCCGTGGTGTTGCCCTCAAGGGCGATATCCCCATCGGCGTTGCTCCCAACGGAGTGGATGTGTGGTGCGACAGCGAGCAGTTTAACCTCTCTGTCTCTGCCGGTGCACCGCCCGATATGTTTGCCGCCGATGGCCAGAACTGGGGCTTCCCAACATACAACTGGCAGGTAATGGCTGGTGACGGTTATGCATGGTGGCGTCGTCGTCTGCAATATATGTCATGCTTCTTCGATGCGTATCGCATTGACCACATACTCGGTTTCTTCCGCATATGGGAAATTCCACGCACTGCCAAGAGCGGTCTTGCCGGTAGTTTCTCTCCCAACCGCCCGTTGACGGTTGATGAGATTACGGCAGCAGGCTTTGAGTTCGATGAGGGTGTCCACACTGCGCCATTCGTTGATGATGCACTGTTGAAAAAGCACTTCCCACGCAAGGCAAAGCAGATTATTGACGCCTTCCTTGATGCAGTGGGTGATGGAACATACCGTTTCAAACCCGAAATGGAGAACGCCAACCTGTTGGCCTATTACATATACGAACGCACGCCAATGCTCTCACAGGCAATGAAGGATGCGTTGCAGCGCATATATGGCAATGTTCTGTTCATGCGTGACCTGAATGAATCCACAATGTTCGTTCCACGTATCCTTGGTTGCGATACCGAGGCCTATGCACAGCTCTCACAGGCTCAGCGTATAGCCTATGACCGCATATATGAGGATTACTTCTATAACCGTCATACAATGTTCTGGTACCGCGAAGGTATGCGCAAGCTCACTCCGCTGCTGCTCTCTACGCCAATGACAGCGTGTGGCGAGGATTTGGGTATGATTCCGGCATGTGTGCCCTGGGTTATGAAGAATCTTCAGGTACTTTCACTCGAGATACAGCGAATGCCAAAGCTCTATGGCGAGACATTCGCGCGCCCCGAGCATTACCCATACCTGTCGGTAGCAACCCCATCCACACACGACATGAGTACCCTGCGTGGCTGGTGGCGCGAGGACGAGGCTCTCTCGCAGCAGTTCTATAACTGCGTGCTCGGCTTCGATGGCAAGGCACCGCTCGATATGGATGGCCGTATAGCCCGTGCAATCCTTGCCCAGCATCTTGCATCCCCATCGGCTTTCGCACTCTTTGCATGGCAGGACTGGATGGCTATGGATGAGCGCCTGCGCCGCGAGAACCATGATGATGAACGTATAAACGTACCATCGAACCGCGACCACTGCTGGAACTACCGCATGCACATCCAGCTTGAGCAGCTTATGGATGAACGTGCATTCAACGACACTGTCCGTTCAATGATTGCCGACAGCGGCCGATTGATTGGGTGATTAGGAAAGCTAGGGTTACCAAGATGACTTTGATGACCAGGATAGCTACGTAGTTATCCTGGATACCATAGACACCTTAGCTATCATAGAAACAAAGAAAAAGAAATAAATAAAAACATTAAAATATGAATAACACTTTTCGTTCTGCCCTTTTGGCAGGAATTGCAGTCGGTATTGCCGGCTGGGGATATTTGGCCTACAAGGATATTGTGGGCGCGGTGCTCTTCTCATTCGGTCTATTGACAGTTGTGAACTACAAGCTCAAACTGTATACCGGTACAGCGGGCTTTGTTGCATTGCGTACCGAAGATGGCAAGAGCCGTTGGCTTAAGGCTATTGGCGAGTTGCTCTTCATCCTCTTCGGTAATGTCATGGGCTGTATGCTTGTTGCGTTGTTCGCCCGTCTCTCTCCAATGGATCTTGGCGCTTCAGCCCAGGCAATACTCGAGGGACGCCTTGCAATTGGACCCGTTAGAGCCGGCCTTTTGGCTATCGGTTGCGGTTTTATCATGACAACTGTTGTGACCTTTGCACGCGAGGGCAAGCCATTGGTGCTGCTCTTTGGTGTACCTCTCTTCATCAATTGCGGTTTCCCACACTGTCTGGCCGATGCTTTCTATTACATGGCAACACCTGTTTCTTACACTGGAGCACACCTTCTGGAGATTGTAATGCTCTATCCTTGCCTTGTTGCAGGTAATTTCATCGGATGTAATCTCTACCGCTTTGTAATGCCAAAGCAGTAAAAGATAGATTGATGTATAATATATCGCCCCGGGTTGCATAATTGCAACCC
>JAFZFO010000031.1 GCA_017555845.1 Bacteroidaceae bacterium
AGCAGGAACTTAAGAAATATATCCATTATTACAATAATGACAGAATAAAACTGAGACTAAAAGGAAAGAGTCCGGTGCAATACCGAACTCTTTACCAATAATACTTTTATTAATCCGTCCAACTTTTTGGGGTCAGATCACCGTCGGTCCGCCTTAATTGTTTTAATATTACAAGAAGTTCTTGATAAATATATAGAATATCAACAACGGTGTTATAAAACGCAGCATGAACAGCAACACGCCTACAACCTTGTTGTTGCACTTACCGTCGTTGGTAATCTCCTCGCGCATGAAGCCCTTCTTCATGAACCACATTACAAAGATACAGGTAAACATTGCGCCGAGCGGCATGAGCATATTAGCTGTAACGTTATCGAACAAGGTAAAGAAATCGACACCGAACAGGCCAAAGAATGTAACAGCACTCAATGCTATTGACACACCGGTTGTGAGAAGCGCACCACCCTTACGTGAGAGTTTGAACTCCTCGGCTGTATAAGCGGTAAGCACCTCATGGAATGATATTGTTGAGGTAAGCGATGCGAGGATTACAAGCAGGAAGAATATTGCCGACCACAATGATGGCAATGGCATGCCCTTGAAAATCTCGGGTAGCGTAACGAACACCAATGACGGTCCCTCCGACGGTTCAAGCCCCGCACTGAACACCGCAGGAAAGATGACAAGACCTGCAAGCACCGACACCGCAAGGGTAAGCAACGATACATTCAATGACGTTGATACCATGTTATTGTCTTTCTTGAAATATGACGCATATGTCACCATGCAGCCCATTCCAACAGAGAGCGAGAAGAACGCCTGGCCAATGGCCATCATGATTGTCTCGACCTTGAACGCCTCGGCAAAGTCGCACGAAAAGAAGAACCTATAACCCTCGGCTGCACCGGGCATAAAGGCCACGCGCACCGCCATTACAATGAGTATGACAAAGAGCGCCGGCATCATAATCTTCGAGGCCTTTTCAATACCTTTCTCCACTCCCTTTGAAACAATGAAGTGAGTCATGAAGATGAACAACACACCATAAATGAGCGGTCTCCACGAGCCCTGGAACGATGCGAATTGTTCCTTGAACGAGAGGTCGGAACTGAATATCGAGCCTGTTATGGAATTTACAAAATATTCGAGCGACCAGCCGGCAATCAGGTAGTAGTAGCCCGATATGAGCAGCGCGCCCAGCACGCCGCTGTAGCCAAGCCAGCTCCAACGTTTTGAAAGGGCACGGAAAGCACCCACGGCATTCTTGTTTGTTCTGCGGCCGACAGCAAACTCGGCAAGCATTGCAGGGATTCCCACCACAAGCACGCTGAGCAGAAAGACAATCAGAAAGGCTGCACCGCCATGCTTTCCTGCGATATAAGGGAAACGCCACAAGGCACCCAGGCCAATGGCACTGCCGGCAGCCACCAATATTACACTTAATTTGCCTCCGAACGAGGCTCTTGGTTGTTCACTCATAGTAATAATTATTCGGAATAGACCGCGAAAATAATAAAAAAGCGCGAAAAGCTCATACACGCAACAACGAATTATATTTTATTGATATTTGGCAAACAACATCAGTTTGAATTTTTAAAGTATATTTGCGACATGAGCGAAATGAAATATAATTATATAACTAACACAAACATATAAAATAATCTATGAAAAGACACTTACTATCGTTCTTACTGCTATTATGCGGTTTCATGGCAGCTGCACAAACTGAGGCGCAGCATAAGCTGGTAATATACCTCAACGATGGCAATAGAGCTGATTTTGTACTCGCGGAACAACCGAAAATAACATTTTCGGGAGACAGCCTATGCGTAACCTCACCGACAACCACTGTTGAAATAGCACGCGTCGCCGTGAAAAATTTCAAATTCGAGAAGTGCGAAGAGAATGAAAGCTCAATTGAAACACCACACAGCGAGGTAAGCATCACCACCCGGGGAGAGAGCATAACGCTCACAGGTCTAACCAACGGCGAAATTATCACCGTATACAGCATTGACGGAAAAGCTATGGCCAAAGCCACGGCTGTTGATGGCTGTTGCACCATCGCACTCGACAGCCTTGCCTCCGGAATATATTTGATAAACATTTGCACGACAACTATTAAATACCTTAAGAAATGAAAAAAATATTACTGACCCTTACTGCACTCGTTATAGCCATTGCTACACAAGCACAGCAAACAGAAGATATGTATATCTACTTCAATAATGGCGGAGTTGACAAAATTGAAATTGCAGATGTCGACAGTATAACGTTTGTTGCACCAACAATGCAGACAGCCGAAGATACAGGATTGCCAAGAGTTTACATCACCACCCCGGGCGGCGTGGGCATAAACAGCAAGGATGTTTATGTGGAAGACGGAACCTTAAGCATCTTTGACAAGAATGGAGGATTGGAACTGAACATACTGTCCGATTTTAAAGGCAGGGGAAACTCTACATGGCAGATGCCCAAGAAGCCCTACGCCATTAAGCTGAGTTCGAAGGCCGAAGTAATGGGAATGCCCAAGCACAAACGTTGGGTGCTGCTCGCCAATTGGGTAGATAGAACATTGTTGCGAAATGATATTGCTTTTGAAATAGCAAAAAAATGCCCTGCACTGCCATGGACTCCACGCGGAGAGTTCGTCGAGTTGTACCTGAACGGCAAACACCGAGGCAATTACTATCTATGTGAACACATAAAAATAGACAAGAACAGAGTCAACATAGACGAAATAGACGAAGAGACACCTGAAACAGATTTGTCCGGTGGATATTTGCTGGAGTTTGACACATATTCCAATGCAGAAATAAATTATTTCTATACTAAGCACAAGAATCTTCCTGTTACAATAAAAGAACCGGACGAAGAAGTCATAACCTCATGGGAGCACCCCGCATACACATATATCCAGGACTATGTAAACAGCGTTGAAGAGGCTCTAAAAAAAGGCGACTACTCGGAAATTGAAACTCTGATAGATGTAGAATCTTATGCAGAATGGTGGTTGCTATATAATTTGGTAGGAAACTTGGAACCCAACCATCCTAAAAGTTGCTATATGTACAAGAAACGCAACGGCAAATTATATGCCGGTCCTGCATGGGATTTTGACTGTGCGACATTCATTCCCGGACGAAAGGGAGCGTTGTTGACTCAAGTACTTTGGTATGGCTACCTATTCAAGCACGACGCATTCAAGAGCCTTGTAAAAGAGAGATGGACTGTATTGAAACCCGAATTTGAAAAAGTATTTACATATATAGATGAAAAGGCCGAATACATAAGGGAATCAAACGAAATAAACCTTGAGATGTGGCCTGTTACACAAAATGTAAACGAAGATATTGACCTTTCATATGACGATGCAGTGAACCGTATGAAAGAGGCTTATCGGGAAAGAATAACAGAACTTGATGTGTTGATAACCAACTATTGAACAAGCCGACACACTTTGCGCGAAAGGAATATGAAGCGCATTTAAAACAAAAGCAGAAACTTCAAGGCTATTTTGCTGTGAAGTTTCTGCTTTTAACTATTTACCGAAGAGGTTAAAAACCTATACCAAAATGGAGTCCGAAATTCCCGAGACCCAATGAGGCTGTAGGTCCAAAAAAGATATGTAGATTTTTGTAAAGGCGGACTCTGAAACCAGGTTCAACGCTTAGAATCAAACCACAGTCACCAGCCTCTACAAGACAATTATCTCCAGGCCTATAATTTGTCTTATAAACCCAACAAGCACCGACATTGGCATCAATGTAAAATGCACATACCTGACGTTTACCCAAATGGAAATAGTGGCGATAATATAATGAGGAGGTTATTGCATACATATCTGCAGGAGCTGCATCGTCATACATTTCCTTATAACCCAACATAAGACCATAGGTATTCTTGTTGTTCACATTAACACCACCGGACACAGTATAATCCGATTGAAAAAACTGCGCCGTTACCCTTGCAGTAAATTCCGGGCGAAGGTCATATTTCTTCTCTGCTGTTATCTCACCACCATCGGTCTGGGCATGGGCGCCCATCGCAAGAATTGTGCATAGTAAAAATCCAATAATGCGTTTCATAGTCATGTTGTTTTTAAAGAGTCATATAATTACTTGCGCAAGATATATAAAAGTTCCCGTTTTACCCCCCCAAATTGTTAAAATTGGTTAAATAGATATATAATAAGAAACTGCACCCTTAATGGGCGCAGTTTCCATATAAAAGCGTTATTATACCAAATGTGCAATGTGCTGTTCCCTATTGCCATAGAGCAGGTCGATGAGCGGGATTTCAATCATTGTATAGCAACCGGGAGCCTGACGCATTGTTGCACGTGCACAGCAGACAAGCACCTGAGCTGTAAGCGCAGGATTGTTGATGCGCATATTAAACTCGAACAACTGGTTCTGTGTCGTACCCGAAACGCCCTTACGTGTGAGGTTGACACCATGGCCCATATCAAGGAGATCATCAACACATGGAACCTCCTTGACGTGTGTCTCGTCATTGATGAAGTAAGGATCGGCCTTGATGGCAGCTGCAACCTGCTCAAAGTTATAACCCTCCTCAATCTCAACATATACCATACGGCGGTGTATACCCGTACCAACAGGAATTGTCATTGAAAGCGCAGCCTTGACACCCTCAATTGCCTTTACCGCAACAGTATGTCCCATGCTCATACCTGGACCGAAGTTTGTGTATGTGATACCCTTTGGAGCAATGGCCTCAAGGAGAGTGCGGATAACAGAGTCGCTGCCCGGATCCCAACCCGCAGAAATGATTGACACGGCGTTGCCGGCCTCGGCACTCTCACCCAAAGAACGGCGCAAGTCGAGGATTTTAGAGTGGATATCGAAACTGTCGACAGTGTTTATACCCAAAGCGAGAATGTCCTTTGCATACCTCTCGACACTGCGTGTGGGAGTTGAAAGAATTGCGACATCAACATCGCCAAGTTCGCGTATGTCCTTTACTACGGTGTAGCCTTCGAGTTCAGCAGGGAGATTCTCGGCACCCGAACGGCGTACTATACCCGCAACTTCAAAATCGGGCGCAGCATTAAGTGCCTGCAATGTATATTTACCTATGTTGCCATAGCCAACTATGGCTGCTCTGATTTTCTTCATAAATGTCTGTATTTATTTTACTCTGCGAATATATATAAAATATGAATGTCACACATCGGGCAAGGCTGTTTTTTAACAATATTAACTAAAGAATTGTGCCACATTGGATGTTACGCAATGCAACAGCCGTTATACCTTATATATAAAAAAGAATAAGATGCCTGATCGGGCATCTTATTCCATTATGATAATCAAACTGTTGATTACTGCTTGTCGTTATTCTGACGACGTGGCTCGCGCTCACGGCGTGGACGACGCTCACGCTCCTCGTAACCCTCGGGCTTCTCAAGGAGAACCTTGCGAGAGAGCTTGAACTTACCGGTCTTAGGATCGATCTCCAACAGCTTTACCTGGAGCTTGTCACCCTCGTTGATGCCGGTCTCCTCCATTGTCTCGAAACGCTTCCAGTCAATCTCAGAGATGTGCAACAGACCATCCTTGCCAGGCATGAACTCAACGAATGCACCGTAAGGCATCACGCTGCGTACTGTGCCCTCGTAAACCTCACCGGCCTCAGGGATAGCAACGATTGCGCGAATCTTTGCAATTGCATCGTTGATTGACTTGCCATTGTTTGCTGCAATTTCGATAACGCCCTCGCCATCAACCTCCTCGATAGAGATTGTTGCGCCGGTCTCCTCCTGCATACCCTGGATAATCTTGCCACCAGGGCCGATAACTGCACCGATGAACTCCTTAGGAATGCGCATTGTCTCGATGCGTGGAGCGTGTGGCTTGAGTTCCTCACGTGGTTCTGCGATGCACTCGGTAATCTTGCCGAGGATGTGCATACGACCCTCGCGTGCCTGATTCAAAGCCTTCTCAAGGATTTCGTATGAGAGACCGTCAACCTTGATATCCATCTGTGTTGCAGTGATACCGTCAACAGTACCTGTTACCTTGAAGTCCATATCGCCCAAGTGGTCCTCATCGCCAAGGATATCGCTGAGGACAGCGTACTTCTCCTCACCGGCGTTCTTGATAAGACCCATTGCGATACCTGATACTGGCTTCTTGATCTTAACACCGGCATCCATGAGCGCCAATGTACCGGCACATACAGTTGCCATTGAAGATGAGCCGTTAGACTCGAGGATATCTGAAACTACGCGAACGCAGTATGGATAGTCGGCAGGGATCATATTCTTCAACGCACGGCAAGCGAGGTTACCGTGACCAATCTCACGACGGCCTACACCACGCTGTGGACGAGCCTCACCTGTTGAGAATGGAGGGAAGTTATAGTGGAGCAGGAAACGCTCTGTACCCTGATTCATTACATCGTCAATGATCTTCTCATCGCGCTTTGTACCAAGAGTAACGGTTGTGAGTGACTGTGTCTCACCACGTGTGAAGACAGCTGAACCGTGAGGACCTGGAAGGTAACCTGCCTCGCACCAGATGTGACGGATATCGGTTGTCTTGCGGCCATCGAGACGCTTGCCCTCGTCGAGAATGCAACGGCGCATAGCCTCCTTCTCAACATCGTGGTAGTAGCGGTCGATGAGTGCACCCTTCTCCTCGTGCTCCTCCTCAGTGAACTGAGCCTTGAACTCTTCCTTGATTGCGTCGAACGCAGCAGCACGGCCATGCTTGTCATTGTTGCCGCTTGCAGCAACAGCGTATGCCTTGGCATAGCAAGCATCGTGAACCATTGAACGGAGCTCCTCATCGTTAACCTCGTGGCAGTACTCACGTTTAACGGTTGAACCAACCTCTTCCATCAACTCCATCTGCGCCTTGCAGTGAACCTTGATAGCCTCGTGAGCAACCTTCATTGCCTCGAGCAGGTCGTTCTCAGAAACCTCCTTCATCTCACCCTCGACCATCATGATGTTGTCGTATGTAGCGGCAACCATGATATCCATATCGGCATCCTCAAGCTGTGCGAATGTTGGGTTAACAACGAACTCGCCACCGATGCGTGCTACACGCACCTCAGAGATTGGACCGCCGAATGGGATGTCTGACACTGCCAAAGCAGCAGAAGCTGCAAGACCTGCCAAAGCATCAGGCATATCAACACCGTCTGCTGAGCAGAGCATGATGTTTACATAAACCTCGGCGTGATAGTTATCGGGGAAGAGAGGACGCAGAGCGCGGTCAACCAAACGGCAAGTAAGGATCTCATAGTCCGAAGCCTTACCCTCGCGCTTTGTAAAACCACCTGGGAAGCGGCCGAACGCAGCATATTTCTCTTTGTACTCTACCTGTAAAGGCATAAAATCGGTTCCTGGTACAGCATCCTTCGCTGCACACACTGTGGCCAACAACATAGTATTGCCCAAACGCAGCATTACTGCGCCATCAGCCTGCTTTGCAAGCTTACCTGTCTCAATGGTAATTACACGACCATCGGGCAAGGCCACATTTTTTGTAACAACATTCATATTATTTATCTTTAAAAACGAAATTTTAATTGTAATTCTCGCAAAGATATACATTTTTCGAGATTTTAACCATCTTTAAAGAGAAAAAAACAAGAAAATAGCCGGTGTTGGTTGAGAAACATCAAATTTTTATTTGTATTTCACTCCTTTGCACTATCTTTGCGTTCCCAAAAGCAAAAACTGACAAAATATACAGCAATTACCCGAATACAGTTTACGTTTTGTCAGCATCAACACCAATCACGAATACAAAATTTGACCATTATGAAGTTTTTCAAAGGAATACTTACCTGTTTTTCAATCATTGCAGCAGCCGCACTGGTTTTCAGTTCATGCAGCAAGAAAGAGACCACCCCGACATTTACCGTAAAGGGCAACATTGCAAATGCGACCGACAAGAGCATTGGCATATACCACATTGCCGAGGGTGGAGCCAAAGAGATTGAGAAGAAGAAGCTTGACAAGAGCGGCAACTACGAGTTCAATGTCACAAAGCCCGAGCATTTCGATTTCTATCTCATGAACGTTGAGGGAAGCGGAACAATCGTATTCATTGCAGACTCTACCGAGACCATTACCATCAACAGCAATGCAGAGGATTTCATCCAGGGATATACCATTGACGGCAACAGCGAGAACCAACGCATTAAAGAGATCAAGGTTTTGAGAGATGCCCTTGAGGAGCAGGTAAAGGCCATGGCCAGCAGCACATCACCAGCAATCGTAAAGACAGAGAGGGAGATAAGGACACTTGTCGATGAGTTCAAGGAGAACCTCATCAAGCAATACATCATCCCGGCTCCGGGCAGTGCAAGTGCATATTTTGCACTCACGCTGACACTTGGTGAGATGCCAATCTTCAACCCGTTGACAGACAAGAACGACTGCCGTTGCTTTGCTGCTGTGGCAACGAACTTCCAGCGCGAGCACCCCGATACAAGACACACAAAACGCATAACAGAGATTGCCGAGCAAGGTCTCAAGGCTACACGCAAGCCACGCGAGGTAGAACTTGAAGTCGAGGAGCGCGAGGCAACAATTACCGACATGTTCGACATTGAGTTGCCAAAGGCAAATGGCGAGAAGATTGCCTTGTCTTCAATGACCGGCAAAGTGATTCTGCTAGATTTCACCGCATATGAGAACACCGAGATGAGCAGCCGCAACATCAAGATGCGTGAACTGTACGAGAAATACAGCAAGAGAGGTTTCGAAATTTTCCAGATATCGTTCGACAGACGCGAGCACTTTTGGCAACAGTCGGCAGCAAACTTGCCCTGGACTTGCGTTCGTGACGCCAACGGCAGAAGCATTGCATTGTACAACGTACAGGCATTGCCCACATTCTTCCTCATCAACAGAAAGGGCGAGATAATCATGCGCGACACACAGATAGAAGATGTGGAAAAGGAGATAGAGAAACTTTTGAAGAACTGACAAGCAAGGCAAAGGAACTGACTAACATTGTTCAGGTTATAAAAATTCACTTATAATATTTTTTAGCCTTTTAAATTTGGTTTGTAATTTAAAAGGGGCTACCTTTGCACCAGAAATAAAGGGAAATGGGTTCCAGCACTTGTGTTGGAATCCTTTGTTTTACTGTTTTTTAATAAGAGGATAATATGAGTTATATGTCAGAAGAGGGCTACAAGAAATTGTTGGCCGATTTGAAGGAACTTGAGGCAAAGCGCCCCGAAGTCGTTCGACAGATTGCCGAGGCACGCGATAAGGGCGACCTTTCGGAGAATGCCGAATACGATGCAGCAAAAGAGGCTCAGGGTTTGTTGGAGATGAGAATCAACGAGCTCAAGCTCATCATTGCCGATGCAAAGATCATCGACACAACAAAGCTTAGCAGCGACACTGTACAGGTGTTGACAAAGGTAGGTTTGAAGAACACCAAGACCGGCGCGGCTATGCAGTACACCATCGTTCCCGAGAGCGAGGCAAACCTGCGCGAGGCAAAGATCTCAATCAACACTCCTATTGCAAAGGGTCTCCTTGGCAAGAAGGTAGGTGACCTTGCTGAGATTACAGTTCCACAGGGCAAGCTTTTCCTTGAAATTACAAGCATTTCATTCTAATAAAGGATTATGGCAACAATATTCTCAATGATTGTCGCAGGCGAGATTCCAAGCTACAAGGTAGCCGAGAATGAGCAGTTCTATGCATTCCTCGACATCAACCCACTTGCAAAAGGCCACACACTCGTTATCCCAAAGCGTGAGGTCGACTATTTCTTTGACCTTACAGACGAAGAGATAGGTGCAATGCAGATTTTCGCAAAGAAGGTTGCCGAGGGCATCAAGCGTGCATTCCCTTGCATAAAGGTGGGCCAGGCCGTGTTGGGACTCGAAGTTCCCCATGCGCACATACACCTTGTACCAATGCAGAGCGAGAAGGACATGCTCTTCACAAATCCAAAACTGAAGCTCACTCCCGAGGAGTTCAAGGAGATTGCTGAGAAAATAAACAAGGAGATTGCTTAACGGCAATCTCTTTTTTTATATCTTTACAACCAAGATATACAAAACTATGCGTACACTTATCAGTAACCCGACAATAGTGAACAATGGCGAGCAATTTGTAGGCTCCATAGTAGTTAACGACGGCAAGATAGTAGAGATCCTTCGCGAGAACGAACTGCCACGCGCCGAGTGTGATGAGATCATAGAGGCCACAGGACTCTACCTTATCCCCGGAGTAATCGATGACCACGTGCACTTCCGCGAACCGGGACTCACCCACAAGGCAACCATTGCTACCGAGAGCCGTGCCGCGGCAGCCGGCGGTGTGACATCGTTCATGGAGATGCCCAACACCTCGCCACAGACAACGACCATTGAGGCTTTGAAGGAGAAGTACAAGATTGCAGCAAACGACAGTGTCATAAACTATTCGTTCTTCTTCGGCGCAACGAACAGCAATGTGGGCGACTTCGCCAAGCTCAACCCAAAGAGCATCTGCGGCATAAAGCTCTTCATGGGTTCAAGCACAGGCAACATGCTCGTTGACAAGAAGAGCGAGCTTGAAAAGATTTTCGACGAGGCCAACAGACTTGACATGCCTGTGGCAGTGCACTGTGAGGACAGCGCCATCATTGCCGCAAACACAGCTGCGATAAAGGGACAGGAGGGCGAGGACCCCGACGTGAAGTTCCACCCTGCAATACGCAGCGAGGAGGCATGTTACCAGAGCACAGCAAGCGCAGTGGAACTTGCAAAGAGATTCGGCACACGTCTGCATGTGATGCACATAAGCACTGCACGCGAGCTTGAGCTGTTGACAGGCGGAAAGGCCGAGGAGAAAAGAATAACAGCCGAGGTTACACCGGCACACCTCACTTTCTGCGATGCCGACTACGCCACACTGGGTACAAGAATAAAGTGCAACCCGGCCATCAAAAGTGCCAATGACCGCGATGCTCTGCGCCGTGCAATGAATGAGGGAAAGATAGACATTGTGGGTACAGACCATGCCCCTCACTTGCCCGAGGACAAGAAGGGCGGCGCACTGAAAGCGGCATCGGGAATGCCGAGCATACAGTTCTCACTCCTTGCGATGCTTGACCTGGTAGACAAGAAGGAGATGACAATAGAGACACTTGTCGAGAAGATGTGCCATGCTCCCGCAAAGGTTTTCAACATCAGCAAGCGCGGTTACATTGAAAAGGGATTCAATGCCGACTTTGTATTGCTGAACCCCAACAAACCACACACCATAACCGCTGCCGACATCATCAGCAAGTGCGGATGGAGTCCATTCGAGGGAGCGACATTCAACTGGGCCGTCGAGCAGACCTGGAGCAATGGCGAATGTGTATACAGGAACGGAAAGATAAACGAGGAAGTACGCGGAAAGGCTCTCAAATTCAACCGATGAAAAGAGTTTTTTTCAGTTTTGGAATAAAGGAAGTAGCTCCACTCATTGACTGGAGCTACTTCTTGCATGCTTGGGGCATTGCAAGGGACAACAAGCAGGCTGACGAGATCATAAGCGATGCAAAGGCAATGCTTGATGACCTTGACGGCAAATACAGGACAAGCGCCATCTTTGCCCTGTGCGACGCAAAAGGCAATGGAGATGACATGATCATTGAAGGCGCAACATTGCCGCTGCTCCGCCAACAGCACTGCACTGAGGGCGCATACAACCTTTGCCTCAGCGATTTCGTATCGCCACACGGCGACAGGATAGGCCTGTTCGCCACAAGTGTAGATGGCGCATTCGGCAATGAATATGCCGGCGATGACTACAGGTACCTGTTGTCACAGACACTTGCCGACCGCCTTGCCGAAGCCACAGCCACCTTGCTCCACAAGCAGGTACGCACCGACAAGGAACTATGGGGATATTGCCCGAACGAGGAACTTACGATAGAGGATATGCTCGCCGAAAGGAACCAGGGTATACGCCCGGCTGTGGGATACCCATCACTGCCTGACCAGAGCATCATATTCATCATAGACAAGCTGTTGGAACTGAAGAATGCAGGAATTGAACTGACCGTCAACGGAGCGATGACACCACACGCGAGTGTGTGCGGACTGATGATTGCACACCCGGCATCACAATATTTTGCAGTCGGCAAGATTGACGAGGAGCAGCTCTGCGACTACGCCAACCGCCGTGGAATCCCAGCAAGCGAATTAGTCCGTTTCCTGGCCAAGAATATTGAGTAACAACCCATTGGCACTATCATAAAAGACCAAAAACAGGGGATTATAAGCTACCAAAACACCTTTAATACCCTATAATTGAAAAAAATCCGTAAAAAAGCACTATATTTACAACATAATTCTAACACTTACACTTATGTTAAGAAAAATCCTACATCCGCTTTACGTATTGTACCAGGTACTTTTCGCCTGGTGGGCAGCACTGTTGGTTGTTGCAATAACAGCGATAATCATTGACGTGTTCGGTCACTACTTCAAAGTAAAGAATGCCGACCACACCCCGGCAGTAATATGGTGCAGACTTACCTGTTGGATATTCCTTATCCCGGTAAAGGTCGTAGACCGTGACAAATATGTAAAGAAAGACCAGAACTACATATTCGTAGCCAACCATCAGGGCATGTTCGACATCTTCATCATGTATGGCTACATATGCAAACGATTCAAATGGATCATGAAGGATGCATTGCGCAAGATGCCGTTGCTTGGAAAGGCCTGCTATGATACAGGTCACATCTTCGTGAACCGCGAGACACCGCAGAAAGACCTGTTGCGCAAATCGATAAGCATTCTCAAGAGCGGCACATCAATGGGCATTTTCCCCGAGGGCACACGCTGCCGCAACGGCAAGATGGGCAAGTTCAAGAAGGGCGCCTTTGTAATTGCCAACATGACACAGAAGCCAATCATCCCAATTACCATCGACGGAGCATATGACATTCTGCCAAAGGGTTGCAAATGTATCCACTGGTCACCTGTAACATTGACATTCCACGCTCCAATCGAGTGCAACGGCCGCGACAGCGAGAACGTAGAGCGCATGATGGTTGAAGCAGAGACCGTAATCGCAAATACACTTTACAAAAACAAATAATCCTAAAACAATAACACTATGAAAAAATTCTTATCAGCACTGCTGTTGACAGTGCTCATTGCTCCCCAGGCAATGGCCGATGAGGGTATGTGGTTGCTTCAGTTGATGCGCCAGCAGAACCTCAAGGAGAAGATGGCCGAGGCGGGATTGCAGATATCAGTTGACGAAATCTATTCACCTGACGCTCCATCATTGAAAGACGCAATCGGCATCTTCGGTGGCGGCTGTACAGGCGAGGTTGTTTCACCTAACGGTCTTGTATTGACAAACCACCACTGTGGTTTCAGCTTCATCCAGCAGTTGAGTACAGTTGAGCACAACTACCTTCACAACGGTTTCTGGAGCCAGAGCTACGAGGAGGAGTTGCCTTGCGAGGGCATCGCATTCACATTCGTGAAGGAGATCAAGGATGTTACCGACGAAATCAACGCACGCATTGCCGATGGCCGCCTTACCGAGGAGGCTTCATTCCAGCGCAATGCACTTGCCGCTATCGGCAAGGAGCTCTTCGAGGCAGACAACATTGAAGGCAAGGAGCACATGTACGCACAGTTGCTCCCCTACTTCGAGGGCAACAAGTTCTATCTCGTTTACTACAAGAAATACACCGACGTGCGCCTTGTAGGTACACCTCCAAACTCTATCGGCAAGTTCGGTGGCGAGACCGACAACTGGATGTGGCCACGCCACACAGGCGACTTCTCTGTATTCCGCATCTATGGCGACAAGAACGGTAACCCGGCTGCATACAGCAAGGACAATGTCCCCTTGAGCACACCAAAGCACCTGAACATCTCACTCGCAGGCTTTGAGCCAAACGACTATGCAATGATCATGGGCTTCCCCGGCAGCACATCACGCTACCTCACAGGCGACGAGGTTAAGCAGAGAATGTTCCAGGAGAACGAGCCACGTATTGCAATGCGCGACGTGACCTTGAACATCATCCGCGAGGAGATGGCAAAGAGCGAGGACATCGCAATCCGTTATGCCAACAAGCAGGCACGCATCAGCAATTACTGGAAGAACTCAATCGGTATGAACAAGGCCATTGTCGACAACAAGGTTGTTGAGACAAAGCTCGCCAACGAGGCAGTTTTCAAGGCTTGGGCACAGCAGAACGGCAACAGCGACTACGCAAGTGTAGTTGAAAAGATCAATGCATGCGTTGAGGAAGCTAACCGCACAACATACCTCACAACACTTACAACCGAGCTCATCAGCTGCGCCGAGTTCGTACAGCGCAATCTCTACGCGGAGGCCAACATATTTAATGAGCCTGCGTTGATCAAGGACCAGATGAACACCTTCTACAACTGGCTCCACAACCGCGACTACGACCACGAGATCGACCGTCGCATTGCCAAGGAGGTTCTCCCACTCTACTTCAGCCTCACACTGCCCGAGGAGCGCGACGCTTACCTCAACGAGATGTATGCGAAGTACAAGGGTAACCTTGAGAAGTACATTGATGACGTTTACAACAACTCTATCCTTGCCAACAAGAAGAACTTTGACAGCTTCATGAAGAAGCCATCGGAGAAGAAGTTCGAGAAAGACCCTGCAATGCAGTTGCGTGCAGCCGTATTCAGAACATACAGAGCTTTGTCGGCAAAGGAGGCTGAACTTGCGAAGGTTATCAACCCGCTTCACAAGACATACCT
Source organism: Bacteroidaceae bacterium (assembly GCA_017555845.1). GTDB lineage: Bacteria > Bacteroidota > Bacteroidia > Bacteroidales > Bacteroidaceae > HGM04593. The sequence goes on from JAFZFO010000031.1 coordinate 14,746, forward strand.
CAAGGGCTTGATGGAGATGACAAACGGCCCTGTTTACCCGGATGCAAACTTCACTATGCGTCTGACATACGGTAACGTGAAGCCATACAGCCCCAAGGATGGTGTTACATACGAATACTACACAACCCTCAAGGGTGTAATGGAGAAGGAAGATCCTACAAGCAGTGAGTTCATCGTTCCTGCACGTCTCAAGGAACTCTACGAGGCAAAGGACTTTGGCCAGTATGCATTGCCAAACGGCGAGATGCCTGTTGCGTTCCTCACAACCAACGACATCACCGGCGGTAACAGCGGTAGCGGCGTTCTCAACGCACGTGGCGAACTCATCGGTCTTGCATTCGACGGAAACTGGGAGTCACTCAGCGGCGACATCAACTTCGATGACAACCTTCAGCGTTGTATCAACGTAGATATCCGCTACGTACTCTTCGTAATCGACAAGTTCGGCGGTTGCAAGCGCCTCATCGACGAAATGAACATCGTTAAGTAAAAGAGCAAATTCACATATTATGACAATAGGCAGCACCAAACGGAGCTGCCTATTGTTGTATATACCGGGCATATTTTACTTCTCATACGCCCCATTAT